>NZ_JBJDRK010000045.1:0-40047 GCF_044987405.1 Microbacterium sp. ZW T2_14
CCGCCTCGACCGCGGCGGCCAGCCGGCTCGAGGGCTCTTCGTGACGCCGGCGCGCCGGATCACGACGCGCGGCGGCCTCGCGCTCCGCCTCGAGCTGATCGGCGAGGCGCGCGAGCTCGACGGGGACCTGGGCCCGCTGCGCGTCGAGCGCGACGATGTCGGTCTCGAGCCGCGTGACCTCGGCCGAGGCATCCTGCAGTCGGCTCTCGCCGTCGGCGAGCGCGGCCTCGTGCGTGAGTGCGGCGGTCCAGACCGCGAGCTCACCCGTCAGGCGCTCGATCACCTCCGACAGGTCGCCGGCCGACTCGTCGGGCGTGCCGGCCGCGAGGCGCTGCCATGCGGCATCCGCTTCCGCCGCCGCTGCGGCGGCCGTCACGGCCGCCTGCTGGGCGCTCTGCGCGCCGTCGAGCGGCGCGCGCAGCAGCTCGGCCGCCCGCGCACGCTGCAGCATTCCACGGTCGGCGACGACCTGCTCTCGGGCCTCGTCCAGTGTCGCGAGGCGCTCACGGGCCCTGCCGAGCTCGGTCTGAGCCTTCGCCAGCGCGACGCGGTCGGCGTGGGCGGATTCGGCCGTCGCGCGCGCGGCATCGGCGGCCGCGCGCTCACGTGCGAGCGTCTCCAGGCGGTACGCCGCTCGCTGCTGGCCGAGCTCGACCGCCGCGCGACGAGCGGCGAGGTCCAGGGCCACGGCATCCGCGCCGCCGGCGTCGCGTTCCTGAGCGGCGATGAGGCGCTCCGCCTGGTCGAGAAGGGTGCGCGCACGCTCGCCGAGCGCTTCGAGCTCGTGCTGCGCGGCCTTGCTGCGCTCCCCCAGCTCGCGGGCGTACTCCTCATAGCGCCGGGTGCCGAACAGCGCCCGCAGCAGCGACTGGCGCTCGGTGCCGGAGGCGAGCAGGAAGCGCGAGAACCGGTTCTGCGCGAGCAGGATGACCTGCTGGAACTGCTGCGCGTTGAGGCCGAGCACCTCGTCCAGCAGCAGCCCGACGTCGCGGGGCTTGGCGGCCCGGCCGATCCACGCGCCGTCGACGAGCTCCTCGAGCTCGGCCCGCGTCGGCTCGGTGGTCAGCCCGCCGCCGCGCAGTGAGGGACGCAGGTACTCCGGGGCACGGGTGACGCGCCAGCGACGGTCGCCGACCGTGAACTCGAGGCGCACCTCGGTCGGATCCTCGGGCTCGCAATGATCGCTGCGGAGCCGCTTGTCCCCCGACTCGTAGCGAGGGGCGGTGCCGTAGAGGGCGAAGCAGACGCCGTCGAGGATGCTCGACTTGCCCGCGCCCGTGCGTCCGGAGATGAGGAAGATGCCGTCGCGCTCGAACGCCTCGAAGTCGACGCGCTGACGCTCGCGAAAGGGTCCGAAGCCGGTGAGCTCCAGCTGGTGCAGCCTCACGCCGTCGCCTCCACGCGCGTGCGCTCTTCCAGCAGCTCGCCGACCAGTTCGGCCTCGCGCGCCGATGCGCCCTCGCCGTCGCGGACGTGCGTCAGGAACGCATCGACGAGCTCTGCCTCATTGCGGGCGGTCCGCACGCGCTGCGCGTACGTGCGAGCGTCGTCGACGCGCGCTGCGGCCGGTGCGTGGCGCACCTCGGCGCAGTGCGGAAACCGCGCCAGCAGCCGGCGCATCGGATCGCGCTGCGGCAGCGGGTCGGTGTACTCGGCGCGCACCCAGTCGCCCGTGTGGTCGGCGAAGCGCTCGTCGGCCAGCAGTTCGTCGAGGGTCGCCGTGAGCGTCACGAGGCGCCGCGGCACGGGCAGCGGCAGCCACTGCGCCGTCGTCTCACCGGTGATCCCCACGGTGCTCTGCTCGCCGCCGGCCACCGCCCCCTCGTTCACGCCTGCCGCGTCTCCCGCCGTCACGAGCCCGTCGGCGCCGAGCTCGATGAGCCAGGACCCTCGCGGCTTGTGCCCCTCGTCGAAGCTGTAGTGCAGCGGTGCGCCGGCGTACCGGACCCGCGGCGACAGCTGCTGGCGGCCGTGGATGTGACCGAGCGCCATGTAGTCGACGCCGTCGAAGGTCGACAGGGGCACGATGTCGAGCCCGCCCTGCTGGATGTCGCGTTCGAGGTGCGGCGTCGGCTCGACGCCCGCGGCGAAGCAGTGGGCCACCGCGATCGACCGGCCCCCGCGGGCCGTGGCATCCGCGCGCACCATATCCATCGCGTGCGCGAGCACGTCGGCCTGGCTGCGCACGCCCGGCCAGGTGCTGCGCAGCAGCACCGGCTCGAGATACGGGATGCCGTAGATGTGGACCGGTCCATGCTCGTCGACGACCGTGACCGGCGTGCCGACGGTGGCGGGATCGGTGATGACGTGCACCCCGTCGCGCAGGAGGGCGGACTGGAAGCCGAGCCGTGCGGCGGAGTCGTGGTTGCCGCTGGTGACGACCACCGTCGCCCCGGCATCGACGAGGCCGCGGAGCGTGTCGGACAGGAGCGAATACGCCCCGGCGGCCGGAGTCGCCGAGTCGAACACGTCGCCGGCGACGATGACCACGTCAACTCCGTGCGTGCGCACCTGATCGACGAGCGTCTCGAGCACTCCGCGCAGCGCATCGAGCGTGGCGTGGCCGTGGAACGACCGCCCGATGTGCCAGTCCGAGGTGTGCAGGATCCGCATGCTCACACGGTACGTTCGGCTCCCGACATCCGCGCCGAGACAGGCCGCACGACGCCGAACCGCCGCCTCACGCGGGCGCCACCCGTTCCCGGCGCAGCGCCTCGGTCGGAACTTCCGGCACCCCGGGCCTGACGTCCGCTCGGCGGGGCGCCGACCTCGCGCGGCATCGACGGACGTATCGTGGAACATGGCGCACAACGCAGACACCGCCCCGCGCTCGACCGTGGTCGCGCTCGTGGGGGCCGGCAGCGACGAGCTGCTGACCGGCCTCGCCGATGTTCCCGCCCTCGTCGCGCTGTCGCTGCGCGAGGCCGACCCGGCCGTCGCCGCGCACCTCGTGGCCTCGGTGTCGACGCCCTATGTGGTGCACGACGCCGATCCGCTGGAGCACGTCGCCGCGGCGTGGGTGGAGCTGTACGAGGAGCGCTGCACCCTCGGCTCGCTCGAGACCGAGGTCGACGCGCTGCTGTCGCTGTTCGAGACCGGCGAGGCGGTCATGCCGGACTATTACGTGGTGGCAGGGCCGGAGGCGATCGAGGGCACGTGGCGGCACTGGTGGCTGGGCGCGCTGGCTCATCATGCGCCCTCGCGCGTGCTTCCCGTCGAGGCCTCCGGAGCGGCACTGCGGGCGCGACTGCGCACCCTGCCCGCGTCACGGCCGTGGCCGGAGCCGTCGGCGTGGCTGCCTCGCGTGCACTTCGACATCCCTGATCGAGTCGGCCTGCGCGATCAGCCGGGCGCTGCCTGACGGATGCCGAGGGTCGAGGAGTTCGCGCATGCCGGCGCGACGATGATCGCCGAGCGCCGGGGTCACGGCGACCGCGTCTACGTGCTCGTCCACGGGATCGGCATGGGTCGCGCCGTCTTCGCCGACCTCGCCCGTCAGCTCGCACCACACCCCGGCGACGGCGAGGTCATCGCGCTGGACCTTCCCGGCTACGGCGACGCTCCCGAGCCGGCCCGGGTGCTCACGATCGAGCGCATGGCCGATCTCGTGGCCGCGTATCTCCGCGCGCGGGTGGGCGTTCCCGCCGTCGTGGTCGGCCACTCGATGGGCGCGCAGATCGCGCTCGAAGTCGCGGTGCGCCATCCCGATGTCGTCGACCGGATCGTCCTCGTGGGGCCGACCGTCGATCCCTCGGCCCGCAGCGCCCCGAAGCAGCTGTGGCGGCTGCTGCGCGACATCGCCGTCGAGAGTCCCCGCGTGATCGCCCTCGGCGCGCGCGAGTACGTGCACGCCGGCCCGCGGATCCGTGCGAAGTTCCGGGCCATGCTCGCCCACCGCCCCGAGGACGTCCTCGCTCGCGCGCACGTGCCGGCACTGGTGCTGCGCGGGGAGGACGATCTCGTTGCTCCCCAGGACTGGTGCGTGCGCGTCGCCGAGACGCTCCCCGATGGGCGCCTCGCCGAGGTGCCCGACCACGGTCACGAGACGATGATCCGGGATGCCGCGCCCGCCGCCCGTCTCATCCGCACGTTCGCCGGCGAGGCCTGATCCCGGGCGCCCAGCCGGGCTGCGGCGACGCGCCAGACCGCCGCACTGCGACGGATTCCTGCCATCCCTCCGCGACCCGGCAATGTCGGAACCCGCGCGTAGGTTCACACTGTCGGAACCAACGGAGGAATCATGTTCGCTGTATACGCCGCCGAACAGCAGTACCGCCACGACAGCTGGACAAGGGAGCGCGAGCACGCGCTTCGCGCAGCCATCCGCGAGCGGAAGATCACCGCCGCACTACCGATGCCGGAGGTCAGGGTCGCCGTGCGCCCGGCGCGAGTCGCGTGGCCCCGGCCGATCGGTCTGCGCGCTGCGGAAGAGTGCACGACCGTGTGCGCGGTCGCCTAGACCCTCAGCCGGCGCGCGGGTCCGGGGCCGCGGATCCGCGTGCCGCTGACGCCTGCTGCTCGGCCGTGCGGTCGCGAGCGACCGCATCGCCGATCATCTGACCGCCGCTGCGCAGCAGAGCGCGGCGCCACGGAAGGGTCCCTTCGATCTCGATCTGGATGGAGATCGACAGGATCGTCCGGATCAGCACGATCAGCCCCAGGATCGCCGCATCCTCGAGCGAAGGCTTCGAGGTGATGGTGCGGATCAGGTCCGCAGCCACCAGCACCTCCAGCCCCAGCAGGATGGCGGCACCGAGTGTGGTGCGCAGCACCGTGAACGCGGCCTGCCCGCCCTCGTGACGCGCGAGCGAGCGGGCGCCCAGCACCAGCGCGACCGCGAACCCTACGATCATCGCGGCGGCGCCGACCGCCTCGAACCCGACGGCGACGGCGGTGAACAACGCCTCCATCTGCACGCGCCCAGCCTAGGGCCGGGCGCGTGCAGGATGAGTCGTCGACGCGGTCTCAGCCCGACGTGTCGCGTCCCGGCTCCGCCGGACCATCGGCGTCGCCGGTGTACACCTGGCGCGCGAGCTCGTCGATGTCGTTGTCGGGAAGCTCCACGCCCGACTGGCTCAGACGCTGGCGAAGGACCTCGGCGATCCGCTCCAGCGGTTCGGTCCCGACATCGGAGCGCGTCTGCGCGACGATGCCCGCCACCTTGTCGACGTCGGGTGCGTTGTTCTGCGACATGGCGGGAAGACGCTGCTCCTGCTCGCTCCCCAGCCCGCCGGTCGACCGCTGCGCCTGGCTGGCGGTCAGCGTGTCACGACCCTCGTCGTGCCCGTGGTGATCGGCCCCGTCTACGACGCCGATCCCGACGGCCTCATGACTGGGTTCGCCGCTCAGTGCTCCTTCCGAAGGTCCGGTGGACGCCGCTCCGCCGGCCTGCCCCGCCACCGGCTTCGCGTGCGCCTCGTCGGGGGCCCGCTCCGTGCCGGCTGCGGTCGCCGACTGCCCGGCGGTCTCCTGTCCGGACGACTCGGTCCACGCCTGTTCGGGCGCGACGTCCGGACTCGGCTCCCCCATGGCCGGGGCGGCACCGGTCTGCTCGTCGCGCGCAGCGTCGTCGCCTCCCGGCGTCTTCGCCGCGCCGCCGGCGTCTTCGCGGTCCGGGTAGTTCACTCCTGGCTGCTCGTACTCGTTGCCCGTCTTGCTCATCTCAGGGTTCCTCTCCTCGTCCGCCGTCGGCCACCAGATCGGGGTCGGCACCCTGCCGGGCGGCCTCGCCCTCCACCGGGTCATCCGGCTGCAAGGCGGCATCCGTCAAGAGCTCCGAGTCCGTCTGGGCGGCGCTGCGCTCGTCGGACTCCTGATCTCCGACGCCCTCCCAGCCACCCGCCGGGGCGGCATTGATCACGCCCTCGGGAAGCTCCTGGTCGTTCGATCGATCGCGATCCATCGCGACTCCTCTCGTCGCTCTCCAGCATCGCCGGGCGCAGCGCCCGGCGGCATGGGGTTGACAAGGGTCGACCCTTCGGCAGAGAGTCCTGCGTGCGTCAGGGACGAGGGTTCAGGATGCCGCGGTGAGAGGGATTCTCCTCGAACCAGTCCGCGACGTACCAGCACACCGGGACGACTTTCCGGTCGCCGGTCTGCTCGAGGTCCTCGATCGCGCGCTCGACGAGCTCGCCGGCGTAGCCGTGCCCTCGGAAGGTGGGCACCGTGTACGCACGCGTCATGGCCACGGTGCGGCCGTCGTCACGGTAGTCGAGCACGCTCACGAGGTCGTCGCCCCGATGGAGCGTGTACCGCGAAGCATCAGTCTCTTTGGTGAAGCGCAACTCGGTCACGCGCACAGGCTACGCCCGCCCTCCCCCAGCAGGGTCAGCGGCACTCGATGTCGCGGCAATCGTTCAGGAGTCACCCCGGCCACCCTCAGCCGGAGGGTGCGTCGGCCGGCTCGACCCGCAGCAGACGGAATTCGTGCCGCCGCAGGATGGTGAGCACGACCCGCGGGCCGGGGCCGAACGCCCGCCGGCCCCGATCCGCCGGGTAGGGCTCGACGCCCACGATGCGGTACCAGCGCCGGCGATGCAGCACCTCGCCGCCACCCGCGACGATGTTGCGGTACCAGTTCACGCCCGGTCCGTAGGTGAGCTCGGCGACGAGCCCCTCCTCGGCATCGGCCAGAATCACCGGGGTCTCGAAGGTCCTGCCGCTCTTGCGCCCCTCGTGACGGATCAGCGAGAACGGCCCGCGTCCGGCCCGCGCCAGATCGAGCGTGAGCGGGTTCAGACGACGCTGGATGACAGCGAGCCACCAGCGTCGGAGACGGCCATGCTGCGGTGTCACGCGGCACAGTCAAGCGTGCGATCTGTGCATCGGTGCCCCACCGCGCCGCGGACTGAGCAATCTGTCACATTCCGAAACGATCGGGCCGCGGCATCCGTGCGATTTGACGTTTTCCGACAAAGTCCGTCATAATCGGCCACATGACTGACAACGCGCTGTATCTGTCCGCCCGGGAGGCGAACAGGACTGCCGGCATGATGATGGCCGGTCGCGTTGCCATGTGTTGTCGAATGTGCCACTAGCACGGTGACCCCCGTCGGACTCCTCCTCCGCTTCTGAAAACGGATCGCACGGAGTCCCCCGAAGCACCGGTTTCGTGCGTCGATCACGCGCACCCGGATCCGCTTCGCACATCGCCCAACGTCGGGCACCGGCCCTCATCGGCCGACGGCCTCATCGCCTCCGACGATCCGGGCCGCAGCACATCTCAACCCGGTTCCGCTCTCCGGGTTCCTCCCGCAAGGAACATCATCATGTCGACCACCGCTCTCCTCGACCGACCCACCACCGCCCACGGGGCTACGCCCGAAACCCCCGGTTCGCCGGCGCGCACGCCCGTCCGCCACCTTCGCGCCGTGAACCACCCGGCCGCTGCCGAGGCGCCCGCGCCGGCCGCCGCGGAGCCCGCCTCCCGTGCGCTTCCCGCAGGGACCGCACCGCGCGGCTTCGCCCTGTACGTCGGGCTCGACGAGGCCAAGGCCGCCGCCTCCGGCGTGAACCTCGGTGTGCTCGTCGACGCTCTGCGCCGCACGATCGCCGAGCTCGCGCCCTCCGCCGAGACCTACGCCACGGTCGCGCTCGCGCCTGTCGGCGCCGGCGGCCGCGACGTCGACGTGGTGCGCCTGGCGCTTCACGAGCCGTCGGCCGTCGCCCGCACCAAGCAGGAGGAGCCGGAGGACGAGGAATCGACCGCCGGCGGCGTGGTCGTCGACATCTCGCGCAAGCGCGTGCTCATCGACGGCGAATCCGCGGCGTTCACGTTCAAGGAGTTCGAGCTGCTGCAGTACCTCGTCCTGCGCGAGGGCCGCACGATCGAGCGCACCGAGCTCGTCACATCGCTCTGGCAGGGCACGACCGACGACGACGCTCCCGGTGAGCGCACCATCGACGTGCACGTGCGACGGCTGCGGGCCAAGCTCGGACGGTACGAAGACATCGTGCGCACCGTGCGCGGCGTCGGCTACCGGTTCGACCGTCACGCCGACGTCGTCATCCGCTACGGCCACGGCACCCCCTCCCCCGATCGCTTCTGAGGGCCGCCTCGGCGGCACGGATGTCGGAGGCCGGGGCGTAGGGTGGGCCGCATGACCACCTCGCTCTCGCGCATTCCTCGGACGAGGGATGCCGAGCGCTTCGGTCAGCGGACCGCCACGGCGCGCGACCCCCGCCCCGATCCGGGCCGGCCGCTCGAGACGGAGTACCGGCCGCGGCATCCGCTCGACCTCCGCCGCACCGTGCTGTATCAGCGACGCGGCGCCGGCGACCCGACGATGGCTGTCTCGGGAGCCGTCATCTGGCGCGTGAGCCGCACGCCCGCGGGCATCGCCACCCTCGCGATCCGCGAGACCCATCCCGGCGTGATCCGGGGCGCCGCGTGGGGACCCGGTCGCGAATGGGCGCTCTCGCAGCTGCCCGCCCTGTGCGGCGCCGACGACGACGCCGCCGACTTCGACGCGACGCGGCATCCGCTCATCGCCGACGCGCACCGCCGCAATCCCGGCCTGCGCCTGTCGCGCACCGGTCTCGTGTTCGACGCACTCGTGGGCGCGATCTTCGAGCAGAAGGTGACCGGAATGCAGGCGTTCGGCGCCTGGCGCCGTGTCGTCACCTGGTGCGGCGAACGCGCCCCCGGCCCGACGCCGGCGCCCATGTTCGCTCCTCCGACCGTCGACGGCTGGCAGCACGTGCCGTCCTGGGTCTGGCATCGCGCCGGGCTCGAGCCGCCGCAGTCCCAGACCGTCGTGCGCGCCGCGCGCCGCGGCGACGCGATCACACGGGCCGTGCTGGCCGCCGAGGACGGCGAGGCCGTCGATCGCGTGCTCGTCAGCCAGCACGGCATCGGCCCCTGGACCTCGGCCGAGACCCGCATCCGCGCGCTCGGCGACCCCGACGCCGTGAGCGTCGGCGACTACCACGTCGCCCACGAGGTCGGCTATGCCCTGACTGGACACCGCGTCGACGACGACGGGATGCTGCGGCTCCTCGCCGCCTGGCCCGGTCAGCGCCAGCGCGTCATCCGGCTCATCGGCGCGAGCGGCGTCCGCGAACCGCGTCGCGGACCGCGCCTGCACCCCGAGGACCACCGCCAGCGCTGAGCCGCGCGGCCGACGGGGGCCTGCCCTCGACCGCGACGGCGCCGTCCACCCGCGGGCCGCACGGGGGGTCCTTGTGGATGTCGGAGGCCCCCGCCACACTGGGACCCGCCACGCGGCCGGGCGCGGCATCCATCATCCACTTCAGGAGTTCGACATGCCCAGCCTCAACCCCTATCTGTCCTTCCGGAACGACGCCCGTGCGGCGATGACCTTCTACCAGAGCGTGTTCGGCGGCGACCTCGACATCTCGACGTTCGGCCAGTTCGAGGGGATGGTCCAGGATCCCGCCGAGAACGACCTCGTGATGCATGCGCAGCTGACGACGCCCGAGGGGTTCGTGCTCATGGGTGCCGACACCCCCACCGGCATGACCTACGAGAAGCCGGCCGGCATCTCGGTGTCGGTCAGCGGCGACGACGAGGCCGCGCTGCAGGGCTACTGGGACAAGCTCGCCGACGGCGGCAGCATCACGATGCCGTTCGACACGCCCCCGTGGGGCGGACGGTTCGGCATGCTCACCGACCGGTTCGGCATCGACTGGATGATCGCGGTCAACGCACCGCAGTCCTGAGCGCGTGGCCGGGCTCCGGCGCCTCGCCGGAGCCCGGCCGCACACGGGTGGCCCCGGACGGCCGGTGATCCACCCGTCTGCGAGTCAGGCGTAGGCGCTGTCGTCGATGGTCGACGGCGCGGGGCCGAGCGACTCCAGCTCGGTCCAGAGCTCATCGGGCACCGGCGTCGCTTCGAGCTGGTCGAGCTGTGCGAGACGGGGCGCGGACGACAGACCGACCACGGTCGAGTCGACGAGCGGCGAGCGCAGCGAATAATGCAGTGCCACCGCCGGCAGGCTCACGCCGAACGACGCGCACACGCGCTCCAGTCGCGCCACCCACTCCTGCAGCTCGGGCGTCGCGGGACGGTAGCCGTACATGGCGCCCTCCTTCGCGCCCGTGGAGAGGATGCCGGCGCCGAACGGGGCCGCGTTGAACACCGTCATCCCGCGCTCGTGCGCGTCGGCGAACACCGGTGCCGCGGAGCTGTCGACCACGGTGAAGCGGTTGTGGATGAGCACCGCGTCGAATACGCCCGTGCCGACGTACCGCGCCATGAGCCCGACCGGTCCGGCGGCGACGCCGATCGCATCGACCCGGCCCGACTCGCGCAGTTCGATGAGCCCTTCGACGGCGCCGCCGCGGCCCATCGCCTCATCGAAGGTCACCGTGTAGGGATCGTGCAGGTGCAGCAGCGGCAGCCGGTCGACGCCCAGCCGCGTCACGGTCTCGTCGAACGAGCGCAGCACGCGGTCGCGGTCGAAAGCCCCCGTCTCGGGGTCGGCGTCGACCTTCGAGATGACGCGGGTGGCGGCATCCGTCCCGATGCGTGCGATCGCGCGGCCGAGCACGGCCTCGGAGCGACCGCCCGCGTAGTTGTTCGAGGTGTCGAGGAACGCGTGCGTGCTCGCGAAGAGCTGCTGCGCGAAGGCGACGGCGGCGTCCTCCTCGGGGGATCCGGGCGCGGTGTCGCGGCCGAGGCCGGACGTGCCGAGGGTGAGCGGACTGACGTTCAGTGTCATGGCTTCCGTTCTGTGTACGAGGTCGTGCACTCCAACCTAGCGAGAGCAGCGTCTTCCGAAGCGCCCCGCGACCCCTCACGCACCCCTAGGCTTTCGGCATGACCACGACACGCAAGGGCTGGACCCGCGGGCACTCCGGCTGGGCTCTCGGCACGGCCCTCCTCTTCACGCTGGGGATCGTCTTCGGCCTGATCTGGGGCAGCGTGCTGCTGGGCATCGTGCTCGCCGCCGCGGTGTCGATCGGCTGGCTCATGGCCTACGAGTCGTGGCGCGGCCGCAGCGTCGGTCTCGAGAACCGCGACGACGACGGCGCACAGCTCTGAGGCGACGGGCTCTGAGGCGACCGGCTCTCTGAGGCGACGGGCTCTCACGCGACGGCTCCCGGCCGGCCCCGCCGACGCTCGACGGCGCACGACCTGCGTCCCGACACCGGCCGCTCGGAGCCCCTACCCCTCGTGGCCGCGGCGTCGTATCGTGAGCGCCAGGAGGTGGTCCTCATGCAGGCGAGTGTCGGCGACCGCGTGGTCATCCACGGCCGCATCGTGGGAGCGGTGGAGCGCGCAGGCGAGGTGATCGAGGTTCGCGGCAGCGGCGAGAATCCGCTACTGGTGGTCCGCTACGACGACGGCCACGAGGCGATCCTGTCGCCCGGAAGCGACTGCGAAGTCCGGCACGCGTCCTGAGCCGCGCGCCGGACCCGTCGGTCGACGGCGAGGTTCAGCCGAGCAGCTCTGGCCGCTGGAACTCCTCGCCCCGCACGTGCTCGGCGAGGAAGGCGAACACGGTCTCGTACCAGATGACGGCGTGCTGGGGTTTGAGCACCCAGTGGTTCTCGTCGGGGAAGTACAGGAAGCGGTGCGGCATCCGGCCGTCCCCGTCGGCGTGGTGCTCGGCCAGCTCCGACCACAGCCGCAGTCCCTCGCCGATCGGCACGCGGTAGTCCTTGTCTCCGTGCACGACGAGGAGGGGCGTGCGGATGTCGCGCACGAACTGGTGCGGCGAGTGCTCGGCCATCGCCTCGGGCGTGAAGATCCGCTGCCAGTACTCCGAGCTGTCGGTGGTGCCGGCGAACTGATCGAGCGCCCAGAGGCTCGCGTGCGTCACGATGGCCCGGAAGCGGTCGGTGTGCCCCGCCACCCAGTTCGCCATGTAGCCGCCGAACGAGCCGCCCATGGCCGCGGTGCGCGTCTGGTCGATGTCGTCGCGCGCTTCCACGGCGTCGGTGATCGCGAGCAGGTCGGTGTAGGGCTTGTGGCCCCAGCTGTTCCAGCCGCGGGCGATGAACTCCAGGCCGTAGCCGGTCGACAGCGCCGGGTCGGGCAGCAGCACCGCATACCCTCGGGCCACCGCGAGCAGCGGCGCCCAGCGCCAGCTCCAGGCGTTCCAGCTGTTGAGCGGTCCGCCGTGGATCCACAGCAGCAGCGGAGCCGGCGCTTCGGCCGACGCGCCGTCGGGCAGCAGCAGCCATCCCCGCACACGGGCGCCGTCCTCTGCCGTGGTGTCGACCTCGGTCATCGAGCCCGGTGCGCGGGGAGTCGTCGCGGGCGTCGCGAGCGGGGTGACCGTGCCGCCCGCCGAGAGGCGGACCGGATGCGGCGGCACCACCCACGAGGAGCGCAGGGCGACGAGGTCGCCGGTGGTGCGGTCGACCAGCACGTGGGAGTACGCGAAGTCATCCTCGGTGAGCCGCTCGGGGGCGCCGCCGTCCAGTGGGAGGCGGAACACCGGTCCCCGGCCGTCGTGGTCCGCGGTGACGATGAGGGCGGCGTCGTCGGCGGCGAACGCCAATGATGACGCCCAGTGGTCCCATTCCTCAGCGATGCGCCGGGCACCGGAGCCGTCGATATCCGCCACCCACACCTCGTAGTCGGTGGGGGCGGCCGGGGTGCTCTTGACGGTGCGGAGGTACGCGATGCGCGTGCCGTCGTGGCTGACGGCGGGCATCTCGTAGTCGACGTCGACCTCGTCGAAGAGCGTCCGTCGCTCGCCGGTGGCTGTCTCGATCGCGACGATCACGCGCCGGCCGGCGCGCTGCTCGCGCTGCTCGATCGAGGCGATCAGGGTGGTGCCGTCCGGGGTGAGGGCCGCCTCGGCGTGGTCGGCCGAGCGCCCGGGCTTCGGCGTGAGATCGCGCGGGCGGGGCAGTGTGGACGGGTACGGCTTGTCCTCCGCGGCGGGTGCCGAGGCGCCGGCGCCCGGGACCGCGTCCTTGACCGCGTCGGCGAGCTGCTCCTCCTTCTCGGCCGCCGCGTCCGCGACCGCGGCGGCGATCGTGTCCTCGAGCGCGTCGACATCGATCGCCAGCAGATGCGGCTCGGCGGGACCGAGGTCGTGATCCCAGAAGCGCACCGGATAGGTGTCGTGCAGGATGGCCGAGACCTTCTTCTCCTTGCGCTTCGCACGGAGGGATGCCTCACTCTCGAGCGTGTCGGCGCCGGGAAGGAGGGATGCCGAGATCACGAGGCGGTCTGCCGCCTCGGCGGTCGCGGCGATGCCGTCGACGCCGCCCGTGAGCCGCGTCACGGGGCGGGCTTCGCCACCGGCCGCCGGCAGCAGCCACAGCTGACCGGACTCGTCATCGGCGTCGCCTTCGGAATCGGGGCGCGCCGACACGAACAGGATGTCGCCGCTCGCGGTGAAGGCGGCGCCCGCCTCGCCCTTCGCCGAACGCGTCAGCCGTCGCGGCACGCCGCCGCCACGGGCCGGCACGGCCCAGAGCGCTCGCTCGTAGCCCGTCGCGTCCTTCTTGAGCGCCGCCACCGTGAGCACGGCGGTCTGCCCGTCGGGCGAGAGGGCGAGGGCCTCGACCCGGGGAAGGGCGATGTAGTCGGTCAGCGATTCGAAGGGCGTGGAGTCGGAGGGCGTCGCCATGGCTCCACGCTAACCGACCGCTCAGCCGCGGGGCGTCCCTCGCTGCCGTTGGCTGAGCGGGTCCGCTGCGCGCATCATGGAAGCAACGACGGGAGGAGCGCGACGATGAGGATCGCTGTCGCCGGAGGCACCGGTGTGGTCGGAAGTCGAACCGTGCAGGCCCTCCGCGCAGAGGGGCACGACGCTGTCGCGCTGAGTCGCCGTACCGGCGTCGACCTCACCACCGGCGCGGGGCTCGACGCCGCGCTCGACGGGGTCGATGCGGTGGTCGACACCGCCAACGTCTCGACGCTGTCAGCGGATGCCGCGATCCGATTCTTCGAGACGGCGACCGGCAATCTCGTCGCGGCGGCGGCGCGGGCAGGAGTCGGGCATGTGGTGCTTCTGTCGATCGTCGGGATCGACCGGATGCCGCACGACTACTACGCCGGCAAGCTGGCGCAGGAGCGCGTGGTCGAAGCCGCAGCGGTACCGTGGACGATCCTTCGGGCCACACAGTTCCACGAGTTCGCGGGGCAGCTGTTCGACCGTGCGAAGCTCGGCCCGCTGCACGTCGCTCCCCGGGCACGGGTGCAGCCCGTCGCCGCTCGCGACGTCGGCACGCATCTGGCGGCCCTCGCCGCCGCAGCGCCGCAGGGCCGGGTGCCCGATCTCGCGGGGCCGCGCGAAGAAGCCATGGACGAGATGGTGAAGGCGTTCGCCCGTCACACCGGGCACCGGGGATGGATCCCCTCCGTCAGCCTTCCGGGGGCGCAGATGAAGGCCATGCGCGCCGGCCTCGCCCTGCCGGGCGCCGGCGCCGTCCTCGCCACCCAGACCTTCTCGGACTGGTTGCGCGAACTCGCCTGACGCGCACGTATCGCAGGCCCGCGCGGCATCCTCTGGTCCATCGGAGACGGTGCGCTCGACGCGCCGCCTCCACGAGCGGCTCGTGCGCGAACTCTCCCCCGAGCGGGCACGAGCCGCTCATGTCACACCGACGGAGCCGCTGGACGTGCGGCGATACCCTGGTCGCGGGTCGTCTGGGAGGCCATGTCGACACGCGGGAGGACTCGTGAGACTGGCGATCGCCGGCGGTACGGGGATGACGGGGCAGCACGTCGCGGCGATCGCGAACGAGCGCGGCCACGAGGTCATCGTGCTCTCGCGGCGCACCGGCGTCGATCTGCAGAGCGGGGCGGGGATCGCCGGCACCCTCGACGGAGTGGACGCCGTCATCGATGTCTCGAACATCGTGACCGCGAAACCCGACGAGTCCGTGAGCTTCTTCGCCGGGGCGACGACCAACCTGCTCGCCGCGGAGCGTAGGGCGGCGGTACCCCACCACCTCGTCTTGACGATCGTCGGGGCGGAGGCGGCTCCCGACGGCTACTACGCCGGAAAGCTGGCGCAGGAGCGACTCGTCGCCGCCGGCGACGTGCCGTGGACCATCCAGCGGACCACGCAGTTCCACGAGTACGCCGCGATGATGTTCCACCGCACCCATGCCGGCGCCCACGTTGCGCGCACCGGTCGCGTGCAGCCGGTCGCCGTGCACGAGGTCGCTGCACGCCTGGTGGACCTCGCCGAGCGAGGGCCGTCCGGTCGCGCTGTCGACCTCGGCGGACCGCAGGAGGAGAGCCTCGCCGATATGGTGCAGCGCTACGCCCGTGCGATCGGGCACCACGGGCTCCTGGCGGTGATCGATGCGCCGGGCACGCTGAGCCGCGCCTTCCGCTCAGGATCGCTGTTGCCCGGGCCGGATGCGCTGCGCGGCACGCAGACCTTCGGCGAATGGCTCGACGCTCTCCCCGACGCCTGAGCTGCCGCACCCGCGATTCTGTCGGGCGATCGGATGCCGCGTGCCGGGCGCGCCGCGGACGCGGGCGCCGGACCGCGGCATCCGTCGATCACATCTCTTCGTGCGTGCGCGGGTCGCCGTCCCACAGCCGGCCGCGCTCGAGGGCAGTGATGGCGGCGACCTGCTCGTCCGTGAGCGTGAAGCCGAAGACGTCCGCGTTCTCGCGCTGACGGTCGGCGTCGGCGGACTTCGGGATCGGCGTGCTGCCGAGCTGCGTGTGCCAGCGCAGCACCACCTGCGTCGGCGTCGCGTCGTGGATGGTCGCCAGCTCGTGGATGATCTGCTCGGTCAGCAGCTCGCTGCGGCGGGCGAGGGGGCTCCAGCTCTCGGTGCGGATGCCGTGCGTCCGGTGGAACGCGCGCAGCGCCTCCTGCGGGAAGTACGGGTGCAGCTCCACCTGGTTCACCGCGGGGGCGACGCCGGTCTCTTCGATGAGCTCCGTGAGCTGGTCCTCCGTGAAGTTCGAGACGCCGATCGACCGCACCAGGCCCTGGTCGCGGGCCTCGATCATGCCGCGCCAGGTGTCGAGGTACCGGCCGACACTCGGGTTGGGCCAGTGGATGAGCTGCAGATCGATGCGGTCGAGGCCCATCAGGTCCAGCGATCCCTTGATGCTGTCGACGGCCTCCTGGCGGCCGTGGTGGCGCCCCGGGATCTTCGAGGTGACGAGCAGCTTGTCGCGGTCGACGCCGCTGCGACGGACGGCCTCGCCGACCTCGCGTTCGTTCTCGTAGTTGACGGCGGTGTCGATCAGGCGATAGCCGGACTCGATCGCGGCGACGATCGCCTCGATGCCCTCCTCGCCGCGCAGGTTGTAGGTGCCGAGCCCGAGTTCGGGGAACCAGGCGCCGTCGTTCAGGATCACGGTGGGGATCGCGTTCATGACTCCATCCTGGCCCTGTTCCGGCCTGCCGACTCCCCGCCGGTGCCCGGCCTCACGGGCGATCGTCGACGTCGAGGGTGCCTTCGGTCGCCGCTCGTTCGTCGGCATCGGCGCTCTCGATCTGGTCGTCGTCCAGGTCGGGATCGAGGGGCCCGTCGTCGCCCCCGAGGATCGGGGCGAGGATGCCGTCGGAGTCGTCGGCGGTGTCGTCGAGCATCGGGTCGTCGTCGTCGTCGATCGGTCCGGGGTACGGGTTCTGGGTGGTCATGGTGTTCTCCCTTCGCTGCCACGAAGGTACGGCGGCGGGGTCGCCCGGCGGAGGGGGCTTGCGGCGCGGCGAGGGAGGCGGTAACGCTACGCGGCGGAGCCGGCATCCCGCCATCCAGCCGTCTCCGCGGAGCGGGAACGGCACCACCACCGGATCATCGAGTTCGCCCGCAGCGCTCAACCCTCCCAGCGTGCGCGCACCCAGTCCAGCGTCACGACGGCCTGGTCGCGCTGGAACGTGCGCAGCGTCGGCATCCGCGGCGGATCCGGGCGCAGCGACGCCTCGAGGAACATCCCGGCGAACGCGGCCAGCACGTGGGTCGCCGCCTCGGCGGGCATGCCGTCGAACACTCCATGCGTCGCGATCATGGCTTCGACGTCGGCGCGCGGGTCGTAGTACCGCACGTTGACCAGCAGTGTCAGCGCGTCGAACCATCCGGCGCCGCGCGCGGCCCACGGCCAGTCGACCAGCACGACGGAGCCGTCCGGACGCAGCAGGATGTTGTCGGCTCGCGTGTCGTAGTGCACGAGCCGATCGCCGCGGGCATCCGAGACACCCTGGGCCGCGGCCTCCGTCAACTCATCCAGATGCCCGCGCACCCAGGCGTCGAGCCCGCCCGGCAGCGCGGGAATGGCGTCGGCATCGAGGACGCGCCACCTCGCCGCGCCGTACCCGGCGAGCTCGTCGCCGGCATCCGCCACCGGCACGTCGGCGGGGAGTGCGACGGACGCGACCTGCTGCAGCGCGTCGAAGACGGCAGCCAGTTCGCGGGGCCGCCACGGCGTGGACGGATGCCGCCCCTCGACGTCGTCGAGGACGAGCGCGATCCACTCCCCGTCGTCGACGGCGCCGATCAGCTGCGGCGCCGGAACCGCGGCCGGAAGCCGGCCAGTGATCGCCGCCTCTCGACGGTGGATGACGGGAGTGTCGACGTTGACCGCCGGACTGGCGGCCTTCACGAACGCCCGGCGACCCGACGCGGTCACGACCCGATCGGCCGATCCCGGGGAGTACCCGCCGGGCTGCGACACCGCCTCGACGACCGGGCCGCCGAGCACGCCCTCGATCTGCGCCCGCACCGGCGCAGGGATGTCGTGCCATGCGAGGCGGCTCATCGTGCGCAGCTCCTGAGGCGATCGGCGCGGACGTCATCGATCATCTCGCGCTCACCGCCACCGATCCGGGCCGCGCGCCCACGAGCGCCTCGGCGGCGCGGGCTGTGCGCGGCGCGAAGCGGGTGGTGTCGGTGCCCCGCGCCAGCGACTGGGCGTTGAGCCCGTCGATCATGCCGATGAGCTCCCATGCGACCTCCCCGGGCTCCGCCGTGGAGAACGCGCCGGTGCGGCATCCGTCCGCCACGATCGCCTCCACGAGCGTCTGCCACCGCTGCATCTGGGCACGGACTGCGACGGCGAGCGCGTCGTTGCGGCGGGCCATGGCCCAGCCTTCGACCCACACGACGGTGAGCTCGTCGCGTCCGCCGTCCATGAGCGTGTCGATGAGTGTGCCCAGTCGTTCGGCCGGATCGGCGACCGCGCCGACGACCTGCTCGACGTCGCGCACCTCCTTCTCCACGAGGTCGGCGTACACGCGCGCCACGAGGTCGTCCATCGACGGCTGGTAGTGGGCGACGAGCCCGGAGGCGACCCCCGCCCGCTCCGCGATGGCGCGGAGCGTGAGCGCGCTGAGGCCGTGCTCACGGGCGATCGCGGTCGCGGTCGCGACGATCTCGGCGGCGCGTTCGGCCGGAGCCTTGCGGATGCGCGGTCGTGGCGATGTGCTTGACATGGTCTCGCCAGCATAGGTATCTTCTCTATTGATCGCTAGATCAATTATGACCGTGCGAAGCCGGACCCCTGCGGGCCGCGCAGAGATGAGGCGACGATGGCCTGGAGGATGCCGCACGAAGGCGATCCCCACGAGCGCACGTGGATGGCGTTCCCGAACGAGGGTCCGACGCTCGGCGACGATCCTGCCGAGCAGGAGCGCTTCTACGCCGCGTGGAGCACCGTCGCGAACGCCGTCGTCGGGTTCGAGCCCGTGACGATGCTCGTCGACCCGTCGAAGGCCGAGCGCGCGCGCCGCATGCTCGACGCGGGCATCGAGATCGTCGAGATCCCCGTAGACGAGTTCTGGTTCCGTGACCACGGGCCCACGTTCGTCGTCGACGATGACCGCCCCGGCGTCCTCGGCGCGGTCGACTGGGTGTTCAACGGCTGGGGCGCCCCCGAGTGGGCGTCGTGGACCAAGGCGGCCGAGCATGCCCGCTTCACCGCCGGGCTGGTGGGAGCCGAGGTGGTCAGCTCCCTGCTCGTGAACGAGGGCGGCGGCATCCACGTCGACGGCGAAGGCACCGTCCTCGTCACCGAGACCGTGCAGCTCGACCCGCGCCGCAACCGCTTCGCCGACAAGGCGCGCGTCGAGGCGGAGCTTCATCGCACGATCGGAGCCACGAAAGTCATCTGGCTGCCGCGCGGCCTCACCCGCGACTACGACGAGTTCGGCACGAACGGGCACGTCGACATCGTCGCCACGATCCCCGCTCCCGGCCGCCTGCTGCTGCACGCGCAGCAGGATCCGCAGCATCCCGACTTCGCCGTATCGCGCGAGCTGCGCACCTTCCTCTCGGAGCAGACGGATGCCGCGGGCCGCGCCTTCGAGATCATCGACCTGCCCGCACCCGAGACGCTGCGCGACGACGAGGACTTCGTCGACTACAGCTACGTCAACCACCTGGTCGTCAACGGCGGCGTGATCGCGTGCGGCTTCGGCGAGGAGCGCGCGGACGCGCAGGCGCGCGAGATCCTCGAGGCCGCGTACCCCGGACGCCGCGCGGTGACGGTCGATGCCCGCCAGATCTTCGCGGGCGGCGGCGGCATCCACTGCATCACCCAGCAGCAGCCGGCGGTGACCCGATGACCCGCCGCGTCCGCAACGTTTCGTCTCGCTTCGCTCCCAGGCCCCGGTCGCTGAGCGAGCGAGGAACGAGCCAGACCACCCGGTCGCTGAGCCAGCGACGAACGAACCAGACCACCCGGTCGCTGAGCGAGCGAGGAACGAACCAGACCACCCGGTCGCTGAGCGAGCGAGGAACGAACCAGACCACCCGGTCGCTGAGCCAGCGAGGAACGAACCAGACCACCCGGTCGCTGAGCCAGCGAGGAACGAACCAGACCACCCGGTCGCTGAGCGAGCGAGGAACGAACCAGACCACCCGGTCGCTGAGCGAGCGAGGAACGAGCGAGACGAAGCGCGCCGAACACGGAGCACACCGATGACCCGCCACTTCCCCGTCGTCGAGGCGACCATCGCCGAACTGCGATCCGCACTGGAGTCCGGCGCGGTGACCGCCGTCGACCTGCTCGACGCGTACCTGGCCCGCATCGAGGCGTTCGACACCCCCGACACGGCAACCGCACTCAACGCCGTGGTCGTGCGCAATCCCGACGCACGGGCCGAGGCCGCGGCATCCGATGTCCGCCGCGCCGAGGGCCGCACGCGCGGGCCGCTCGACGGCATCCCGTACACGGCGAAGGACTCGTTCCTCGCGAAGGGACTCACCGTGGCGGCCGGCTCTCCCGCGTTGGCCGACCTCGTCGCCCAGCGCGATGCGTTCTCGATCGAGCGGCTGCGCGCGGCCGGCTGCGTGCTGATCGGACTCACCAACATGCCCCCGATGGCCAACGGCGGCATGCAGCGGGGGCTGTACGGTCGCGCGGAGAGCCCGTACAACGCCGACTTCCTGACGTCGGCGTTCGGATCCGGCTCGTCGAACGGCTCGGGCACCGCCACGGCCGCGTCGTTCGCCGCCTTCGGCCTCGGCGAGGAGACCTGGTCGAGCGGCCGGGCGCCGGCGTCGAACAACGCGCTGTGCGCGTACACGCCATCGCGCGGCGTGATCTCGGTGCGGGGCAACTGGCCGCTCGTGCCCACCATGGACGTCGTCGTGCCGCACACGCGCACGATGGCCGACATGCTCGAGATCCTGGACGTGCTCGTCGCGCGCGATCCCGAGACCCGCGGCGACTTCTGGCGCGCACAGCCGTGGATCCCGATTCCGGATGCCGCGGCCACGCGTCCCCGCTCGTACCCCTCGCTCGGCTCGGAAGACACCGATGGCGCACGCGCGACGCTGGCCGGCCGGCGCTTCGGCGTGCCACGCATGTACGTCAACGCCGACCCGGAGGCCGGCACCAACCCCGACGGCGGCATCGGCGGGCCCACGGGCACGCGCATCGAGACACGCGCCTCGGTCGTCGCGCTCTGGGAGACTGCGCGCCGCGATCTCGAGTCCGCGGGCGCCGAGGTCGTGGAGGTCGACTTCCCCCTGGTGACGAACTACGAGGGGGATCGCCCCGGTGCGCCCACCATCATGACGCGGGGGCTGGTGACTCGCGAGTTCCTGCACCGTGAGATCGTCGACCTGTCGGCATGGGCGTGGGACGACTTCCTGCGGGCGAACGGCGACCCGGCGCTCGACCGGCTCGACGACGTCGACCCCGCGGCGATCTTCCCGCACCCGCCCGGCGCCCTCCCCGACCGCTACACCGGCTTCGACGACGACATCGCGACGTACCCGGCACAGGTGCGCGAGCACCGGTACGCGTCGTTCACCGACATCCCCGAGATCGAGGGCGGCGTGCGCGGGCTCGAAGAGACCCGCCGCCGGGATCTGGAGGAATGGATGTCGGACCTCGGCCTTGACGCGGTGGTGTTCCCCGCGGTCGCCGACGTCGGCCCCGCCGACATGGACGTGAACGAGGCGTCCGCCGATCTCGGCTGGCGCAACGGCGTGTGGGTCGCCAACGGCAACCTCGCCATCCGCCATCTCGGCGTGCCGACGGTCACCGTGCCGATGGGCACGATGCAGGACATCGGGATGCCGGTGGGCCTGACGATCGCCGGGCGGGCGTACAGCGACCCCGAGCTGCTCGCCTGGGCCGCCGCATTCGAGGCGCTCCGCGCGCGACGGACCGCTCCCCCGCGGACGCCCGAGCTCTGATCCGCAGCGGCCGCGCGCACCGCGGTGTTCCGGGGCAGAATCGCCAGGAAGGGTGCACCCGCGCCCCGACCCGTCCGAAGGAACAGCCATGCAGCTCCGCACCGCAGCGTCGAGCTTGCGGGACCCGGTCGCCCGGGGCCGCGAGCTCGGAACGGCGTTCGCGCCGCAGTTCCAGCGCACGGCGGCGCTGTACCTGGCGCATTTCGCCGAGCTCGGCATCCGCGCCGGTGAAGCGCGCGGCATCGCAGAGCGCAGCAGCGCCGCCCTCGCGGCGTGGGCGCCCGATCTCGCGGCCGAAGCCGACGCCATCGCCGATGCGGCGCAGCTCGACAGGTGGCGGCTCGCGGCCGTGGGCGCGCGCACGGAGGTTCTGGCGGCCGCTCCCCCGCGCACAGAGGGCGAGTGCTCCACGGCAGTGCACGTCGGCCCCGGCCAGCCCGCCGAGTCCATCCAGACGTGGGACTGGCACGACTTCCTCGTGCCCGAGGGGCTGCTCTGGACCTTCCCCTCCGCTGCCGGACTCGAGGTGAAGCTGTTCACCGAGTTCGGCACCGCCGCGAAGATCGGCGTCAACAGCGCAGGGCTGGGCCTGCACTTCAACATCCTGTCGCACGCCTCCGACTACGACTGCGGTGGAGTGCCGGTCCACGCGATCGCTCGGCGCGTGCTGGAGGAAGCGCGATCGATAGACGACGCGCGTCGCATCGCCGCGAGCGCGAGGGTGAGCGCCTCGACGGTGCTGACCGTCTTCGAGACGGACGCGGCAGGGTCACGAGCCGCCTCGCTCGAGCTCTCCCCCGCAGGGCTGGGCGTCGTCGAGCCCCAGACGGACGGCTGGCTGCTCCACACCAACCACTTCCTTGACTCCGGTCTGTCGCCCGGCGACACGGTGCCGAACGACTCGACCACGCGGGCGCGCTACGCGCACCTCGATACCGTGCGCGGGCGGCTGGCGGGCCCGGATCCGGCTGCGCGGGCACTCGCCGTCTGCGGGGGTCTGGGCGCCGACGCTCCGGTGTGCATGACTCCGGACCCCGACGTGCGCCGCGTGGACCAGTGGGCGACGCTCCTCACGATCGCCGTCGACACGGCCGGCTTCGGGCTCGACGTCTTCCCGGGCCGCCCCGACGAGGCGGCCGCCGCGGGCCTCACCCGCTTCTGACCTCCGCTTCACGTGGCACCCACGCCGAACACCGGCGCCCCGCGGCCGATTCGAGGGTCGCGAAGCGTTGCTTCACGCCCCTCGTAGGCACAACCCGTGACACCCCAACGCCCAGCACCGCGGCTCGTGGGTCACGAAGCGTCGTTTCGCGACGCACGTACCCACAACTCGTGACACGCCAACGTCGCGCGCGACAGCCCCCGCCGATTCGAGGGTCACGAAGTGGCGTCTGCCCTGCAGGTCGCCGCAACATGTGCCACCCCAACGCCGAACGCCGAAGCGGCACGGGCGAGGGCGGGCCGGAGAGGGCAGTGGAGTCCCCGCCATTGCCCATCCCGGGACCGCCCCGGCCCGACCCCGCGTCAGCGCAGGCCGGAGCGCAGGTCGTCTGGGGCGGGGCCGGTCGCCGCGACCGCGTCCGGCCGGGCGCCGGCGTCGGCGTCGGCATCCGCTCGCTCTTCGTCCTCGGGCTGCGACGGCTCGGCCGCGGCGTACGCGCCGGAGAGCTCGCGGTACGGCTTCGACACGAAGGCGAGCAGCACGACGAGGAGCAGCACGAGGCTCGCCCCGACGAACGCCAGCGCGATGCCGCGGGCCTCGCCGTCGCCGAGCAGCCAGCCGAAGGTGTCCTGACCCTGCGGCGACTCCATGTACGGGATGAGCCAGAACTGGGCGATCGGCCCGATCAGGAACGCCGAGACCGGCGCGGCGGCGGACTCCACGCTCGCCGCGAAGCCGAAGACCCGTCCCTGCTTCTCGTAGGGCACCACGCGCTGCACGATCGTCTGCTCGGAGGCCTCGGCGATCGGCATCAGCGCCATGAAGATCAGGATGCCGAGGGCGTACAGCCACCACCACTCGCGGATGGCGAAGGTCATGCCGAGCAGCGCGATGCCGATGTTGACCAGCAGCAAGGTGCGCACCGGGTTCTTGCCGAGTCCGAACTTGGCCACGAGCGCGCCGCCGATGATGAAGCCGAAGCTCGTCACACCGAGGACGACGCCCCACGCCTCGACCGAGAACAGCGTCAGCCCGTACGGGTCCATGAGGGCCATGAAGACGCCGCCGACGAGGTTGTTGAACGTCGCGAACAGGATGAGCGCGAGCAGCCCGGGCACCGCCATGACCGCGGGGACCACGCCGCGGAAGCTGAAGCCCACAGGGGCCGCGCCCTCCACGTGGACGACGCCCCGCTCGGGGATGGGCACGAACAGCAGGTGCACCAGGGCGACGCCGGTGGCCGCGATGGCGATCGCGACCGTCCACCCCATGCCGAGGAGGCCGATCGACAGCCCGGAGAAGACGCTCGTCACCATGAAGGCGATCCCCTGCACCGCGCCCACCAGGCCGTTCGCGCGGTCGCGGCGCTCGGCGGGGACGAGCAGGGTGACGGTCGTCGAGAGCGCGATGTTGCGCAGGTTCTCCACGACGCCGCCGATGAGGATGACGCCGGCGAACGCCCAGAACCACGGCCCGGTCCAGTCGAGCAGCGCGCTCTCGGGGACGGCCAGATAGATGGCGCCCGCCAGCACGTAGGCCGCGGCGGTCACGATGCTGGAGAGCAGCATGACCGCCTTCTTCTTCATGCGATCGACGATCACCCCGAAGACGACGCCGAACACGGCGACGAGCAGCATGTACGAGCCGCCGATGATCGCGGTGGCGAGCACCGACTGGGTCTCGAGGTACACCCAGAACGTGAGCGCGAACCAGAGGTAGCTGCTCGTCACGTTCGCCAGCGCAGTGTTGACGAGCACCTGGTAGAAGGCGCGCAGCGTGCGCGGACCCGGATGGGCGTGAAGATCCTCGTCGGAGGCGGCGGGCCCTGCGGGGCTCGGCTGACTCATGTCGATTCCTTAGGCGTGTTCTCGATCGGGGAGGGAGGAGCGAGGGTCTAAGCTCGATGTGGACAGTGTTCACATGCAATGTTCACACCGTACACACTCGGCCGGGAGGATGCAATGGCTTCACCCGTGCGCACCTATCATCACGGGGACCTCCGACAGGCCCTCATCGGGCAGGGACTGCAGCTGGCGCGCAGCGGCGGCCCCGGCGCCGTGACACTCCGAGAGGCGACCCGCGCCGCCGGCGTCTCCCCCAATGCGGCCTACCGGCACTTCGCCGACCGGGACGCTCTCGTGCGGGCCGTCGCCGGCGAAGCGCAGCTCGCCCTCGCCGGTGCGATCACCGCGCGCGTCGCCGCGACACCCGACCACCTCGCCCCGGCAGCCGCCACGATCGAGCGCCTGCGCCGCGTCGGGCTGGCCTACATCGACTTCGCCCGCGCGGAACCCGGCTGGTTCGAGACCGCCATCTTCGCGCAGGACGCCGATGCCGCCGGCGCCGTCGTCACGCTCGACGACGAGATCGTGGCCCCCTTCGCCCTGCTCATGGACACGCTCGACGCGATGGTGGATGCCGGAGCACTCGCGCCCGATCGGCGACCCTACGCCGAGTGGGCGTGCTGGTCGGCGGTCCACGGCTTCGCCGACATCGCCGTGCACGGCCCGCTGCGCCGGCAGCCGGCATCCGCCGTCGATGCCCTCGCGGCATCCGTCGTGGAAGCGGCGATCACGGGCGTGCGGGGCACGGCCGTGCCGCCCCCCTCGTAGACTGCGCACATGGTCGACCGTGCCGCATCCGGCGCAGCCCCGCGCTCCTCGCCGGTACGGCATGCCCTGTGGTGGGCGGCCGACTACATCTATGCCGCGCGACGTCAGTTCGCCCTGCTCTCGCTGCCCTGGTCCATCGGTCGGCCGCGGCCCATCCCGGCATCGTGGCGCAAGGGCGACCCCGCCCTTCCCGAGGTGTACCTCGTGCCCGGGGTGTACGAGCACTGGACGTTCCTCCGCCCCCTCGGCGACGCCCTGGCGGCCGAGGGTCACCGGGTGCGGGTGGTCCACGGACTCGGTGTGAACCGCCGCAGCATCCCCGACACGGCCGAGCGCCTCGAGCGCGCGCTCGCCGCCACCCCGGCGCCCGCCGCAGGGATCGTGCTCGTCGCCCACAGCAAGGGCGGACTCATCGGCAAGCACGTCCTGATCACGTCCGGGGCAGCGGTGGAGGCCGCGCAGGCGGCGGGTGCCGGAGAGGACCCGACGGATGCCGCGGCCGCCGCCGCCCCGCCCACGGCCGCCCGCCCGCTCGGACTGCTGGGACTGGTGGCGGTCGCCACACCGTTCGCCGGCGCCCGACGCGCGCGCATCTTCGTCGATCCGAGCATCCGCGCATTCCTCCCCGACGACGAGACGATCGTCATGCTCGGCCGCGAGACCTCGATCAACGGGCGCATCGTGTCGATCTTCGGGCCGTTCGACCCGCACATCCCGGAGGGCAGCGCCCTCGACGGCGCGACCAACATCGCGGTGCCCGCGGCCGGGCACTTCCGCGTGCTGGCGTCACCGGCCACGCATCGCGCAGTGGTCGACGGCATCGCACTGCTCGGGCAGCGCGACGACGGCTGAGTCCCGGCCGCGGAGTCAGACGGCGGGGCGGTGCGGCCACCAGGCCGGCAGCAGCGCGAGATAGACGCGCAGGAAGTCCTCCACGCGCGGGTGCGGATGCCGCAGCCACCCGTCGATGATCCCCACGGTGCCGTCGGCGAGGAAACGTGCGGCGGCATCCGCGACGGCCGCGTCCGAGACGCCGTCGGCGGTCAGCGGCAGCCGGATGCGTCCGTGCTCCAGCAGAAGCTCGGTGGTGCCGCGGAAGTGGCGGCTGAGCATCGCGTGCAGCGTCCCTCCCCCGTCTCCGAGCTCGCGGCGGTAGATGTCGATGTGGCGCAGGATGTGGCGGAGGACGCCTTCGGTCACCGTGGCGACGGCGGTGGCGGCATCCGATCGGTCCTTCATGAGGTCACCGCGCAGCACATCGAGCTCGGCCGTCAGGGCGGCGTCGACGAGGCCGGACGGCGAATCGGCGTGCTCGTAGAACGTCGAGCGGTGCACGCCGGCCGCGTCGGCGAGCTGCGTCACCGTGAGGCTCGAGATCGGCCGCTCGGCGGCGAGCGCCAGTGCGGCGGCGTACAGGCGGTCGCGGCTGCGCTGCTTGCGGGGATCCATGCCACCTCCGGGAATCTTTTCGACAGGTGTAGGTTAACTCATAAGTAACCGACATGTGTCGGAGAAACAACCCGGCGCCACGCGCTGACGCCGACTACGGAGGTTCATCATGGCTACGTACGATGTCGCGGAGCGTTCCGCCATCGTCACGGGCGCCGGATCCGGCATCGGCCGGGCGGTCGCCCTCACTCTCGCCGAGAACGGTGCGGCGGTGGTCGTCGCAGACGTGCGACAGGATGCCGCGGACGCGGTCGTCGCCGAGATCACGGGCGCCGGCGGCACGGCCGTCGCGTTCGTCGGCGACGTCTCCGACCCCGCGGTCGGACAGGCGGCCGTCGACGCCGCGGAGGCGCTCGCGCCCCTGCGTATCGCGGTCAACAACGCGGGCATCGGCGGCGCCGCAGCCCTCATCGGCGAGTACCCGATCGACTCGTGGCAGAAGGTCATCGAGATCAACCTGAACGCGGTGTTCTACGGCACCCGCGCGCAGGCGCCCGTGATCGCCCGCAACGGCGGCGGCTCCATCGTCAACATCTCGTCCGTGCTCGGCTCGGTCGGCATCCCGATGTCGTCGGCCTACGTCACGGCGAAGCACGGCGTCGTCGGCCTCACCAAGAACGCCGCGCTCGAGTACGGCGCGCAGGGCGTCCGCGTCAACGCGGTCGGCCCCGGCTTCATCCGCACGCCGCTCGTCGACGCCAACCTCGACGCCGACGCGCAGGCGGCGCTGGCCGCCAAGCACGCCCTCGGCCGCCTGGGTGACTCGCAGGAGGTCGCGAACCTCGTCGCCTTCCTCGCTTCGGATGCCGCGACCTTCGTCAGCGGCAGTTACCACCTCGTCGACGGCGGCTACGCCGCGCAGTAGCATCCGTCCTCCCGAACCAGCGGCCCGCGCGAACCCGAATCGCGCGGGCCGCTTCCTCGTTCGCGCCGACGGCTACGGCTGCGTCTCCTCGACCACCGCCGCCTGCTCGACGACCACCTCTTCGGTCATCACCACCGCCGCCCCACGCCACGCGCGGAGCACCTCGATGTGCCGCAGCAGGAACGCGCGCTCGTCGAGTCGCTTGCGGCGGAGCCACCCGGTGACCTCGTCGTTGCTCTTGCTCGCGTTGCACGAGCGGCACACGGGAACGACGTTCTCGAACGTGTACCGGCCGCCGCGCGAGATCGGCAGCACGCAGTCCTTCTGGAACGGACCTGCCTCGGTGCCGCAGTACGCGCACGCCGACCACGCCTCGAGCAGCGCCTCCCACTCGTCGAGGGTGAGGTCGTTGTCGGCGGCGGCCACGCGTCGCGCCCGGCGCCGCGCCGCGCGGGCCCGCCTGGTCTGACTCACCGCCATGTTCGAAGGCTACTCTCGAGCTCGTTCCGATCATGCCGACGCACCCGGGGCGGCGGAACCGGCGTCGACATCGTGTGCTCTCGGCGAGCGCACACGATCCCGGCGCGTGGAGCCTGTGATCTCGGCGAGAGCACATGAACGCCGCGCTCTGCTCCCGGTCACGGTGGGATCACAAGCCGACGAGGCGCGCGGTGAGCAACCCGAAACCACGACGTCCATCCGCGCGGGTACGTTAAGGGCGTGACCGCTCCCGTCGATGCCACCACCACGTCCGCCTGGGCCGAGCTCAGCTCCATCCGCGATTCGTTCGCCCCCGATCTGCGCGATTGGTTCGCGATCGACCCGCGCCGCGCCGAACGGCTGAGCTTCGAGCTCGCCGATCTGCACGTCGACCTGTCGAAGAACCTCGTCACCGACGAGATCCTCGCCGCCCTCGTGCGCCTCGCCGGGGAGACGGGCGTCCCCGAGCGCTACGCGGCGATGATCGCGGGCGAGCACATCAACACCACCGAGGACCGCGCGGTGCTGCACACGGCGCTCCGCCGCCCGCCGGGCGCCCAGCCCGCCCTGGTCGTCGACGGGCAGCACATCGATGACGACGTGCAGTCGGTTCTCACGGCGATGACCGCGTTCGCCGATCGCGTGCGCTCCGGCGAATGGACCGGCGCGACCGGCAAGGCGGTCACCCACATCGTCAACATCGGGATCGGCGGATCCGACCTCGGACCCGTCATGATCTCCGCGGCGCTCGAGCCCTACGCGACCGCCGGCATCGAGGCGCGGTTCGTCTCGAACATCGACCCGACCGACCTCGCCCAGAAGACGAAGGGGCTCGACCCTGAGACGACGCTGTTCATCGTCGCGTCGAAGACGTTCACCACCCTCGAGACGCTGACGAACGCGCGCCTCGCCCGCGACTGGCTCTGGGCCGGTCTCGAGGCGGCGAGCACCGTCGACGGCGCGACGACGACGCTCAGCGACGAGCAGAAGACGGATGCCGTCGCCCACCACTTCGCCGCCGTCTCGACCGCCCTCGACAAGGTCGCCGCCTTCGGCATCGACACCGACAACGCGTTCGGCTTCTGGGACTGGGTCGGCGGCCGCTACTCCGTCGACTCGGCCATCGGCCTGTCGCTCATGATCGAGCTCGGCCCCGACGTGTTCCGCGAGCTGCTCGCCGGCTTCCACGCCGTCGACGAGCACGTGCGCACGACCCCGCTCGAGCGCAACGTGCCGGTGCTGATGGGGCTCCTGAACGTCTGGTACACGAACTTCCTCGGGGCGCAGTCGCATGCGGTCCTGCCGTACGCGCAGCAGCTCAGCCGCTTCGCGGCCTACCTGCAGCAGCTGACGATGGAATCGAACGGCAAGTCCGTGCGCTGGGACGGCTCCCCGGTCACCACCGACACCGGAGAGGTGTTCTGGGGCGAGCCGGGAACCAACGGCCAGCACGCCTTCTATCAGCTGATCCATCAGGGCACCCGCCTCATCCCGGCGGACTTCATCGCGTTCGCCAATCCCGCCTACCCGCTGTCGGACGACGGACGCGACGTGCACGGGCTGTTCCTCTCGAACTTCCTTGCGCAGACGAAGGCGCTGGCGTTCGGGAAGACGGCGGAAGAGGTGGAGGCCGAGGGCACCACGGGCGCCCTCGTCGCCGCCCGCACCTTCGCCGGCAACAGGCCGACGACGTCGATCTTCGCGCCCGCGCTCACCCCGTCCGTCCTCGGCCAGCTGGTGGCCCTCTACGAGCACATCACCTTCACCCAGGGCGTGATCTGGGGCGTGAACTCCTTCGATCAGTGGGGGGTCGAGCTCGGCAAGCAGCTCGCCCTGCAGATCGCGCCGGCCATCGAGGGCGACGAGGCGGCGATCGCCGCACAGGATGCCTCGACCCGCGCTCTGCTCGCGTACTACGCCTCGCATCGCACGGTCTGACCCACGCTCCTGAAGAGGGGGAGGATGCCGGGACACCGGCATCCTCCCCCTCACTTTTTCCGCGGTCACCACCGCTTCTCGTGCCCCGGATCAGGACTTTCGGGGAAAACGCCTCCCACGATTCGTTCAGGAAAACACCGGGAGTCGTCCAGACGGCATGAGGCAGACTCGGGCACTTGTGCGCCCGACCCGAGGGTGCACGGCGCCGATACCCGCGGCGCGAAACCCGAAGGATCGTACGTTCGTCATGCATTCAGAGTCGTCATTCACTCCTGCCCGCCGCCGCCGCTTCCTCGTTCCCACCGTTGCCGCCGGCGCCGCCCTCGGCATCGCCGTGACGGCGGGCCTCACGCTCGCCTCCCCCACCCTGGCTGCCGCCGCCCCGCTCGCCGCCTCGGCGATCGCCTCCGTCGCCGCGCCCGAAGCCACCGCCGCGAGCCTGCGCGACATCCGCGCCGACGCTCAGAGCACGCTGCTCGCCGCCCGCGTCACGATGACCGAAGCCACCGCCGTGACAGGTGACATCGCGGCCACGGGGCTCGACATCGGCCTGCCGGACACCTCCATCGACACCGCCGCGCTGAACGAGGCGACCGAGCGGCTGTCGAAGCTCGACCTCGTGCCGATGCTGCTGGTGCCCGGCCTCACCGCCGACACCGCCCGTGAGACCGCCACGGCATCGGCGCGCATCGCCGAGCTGCGCGACCACCTCGATGCCGCCAAGGCGCAGAAGGCGGCCGATGACGCCGCCGCTGCCGCCGCTGCCGCCGAGGCGCAGCGCCAGGCCGAGGCCGCTGCAGCTGCCGCCGCGCTCGCGGCCGCGAACACCCCGGACGGCGCCAAGGCGACCGCACGCCAGATGGCCGCCTCCAAGTACGGCTGGGGCGACGGGCAGTTCTCGTGCCTCGAGTCGCTGTGGAACAAGGAGTCGGGCTGGAACTACCAGGCCTACAACAACAACGGCGGCGCGACCGGCATCCCGCAGTCCCTGCCCGGCAACAAGATGTCGAGTTTCGGCGCCGACTGGCAGACCAACGCGGCGACCCAGATCGCCTGGGGCCTCGACTACATCTCGCGCTCGTACGGCTCGCCGTGCGCCGCGTGGGGCCACTCGCAGTCCGTCAACTGGTACTGAGCAGCCACAGCGCCGGCCGCTCAGCGAGCGCGGGCGCATGAGATGAGGCGGGATGCCGCGCCCCGGCCGCAGTCGCGGGGCACGGCATCCCGTCGTCATTCCCGGCTGACGCCAGGTCCGTACAGCTCGGCGATCTTCTGGGACGTGGCCCAGCCGTCGTACGCGGGAGTCTTCGGCCACCCCTCCGGCGAGTCCTGCCAGTCCTCCTGACGGCCATAGGGCAACAGGTCGATGAGCGGGAACGTGTGGCTCAGCTGCTCCGTGCCGCGACCGTTGGTGTGCCAGGTGCGGTACACCGTGTCACCGTCGCGGAGGAAGACGTTCACGGCGAAGCCGCCTCCGGCGGGGGCATCCATGTCGGCACCGAACGGGCTGTCGGCCGTCGAGTACCACTCCATGCGATTGCCGACCTTCTCGCGGTACGCCAGCGCCTCGTCGATCGGACCCTGGGTCACGATCACGAAGCGGGCGTCGTACGGCTCGAGGAAGCCGAGCCGCGTGTACTGCGACGTCAGACCGGTGCAGCCGGAACACTGCCAGTCCTTGCCCTCGAACCACATGTGGTTGTAGACGATGAGCTGCGAGCGACCCTCGAAGACGTCGGCCAGGCGCACCGGCCCGTCCTTGCCGACGAGCGTGTACTCCGGCAGCTCCACCATGGGCAGCCGTCGCCGCTGAGCAGCGATCGCGTCGAGTTCTCTCGTCGCCGCCTTCTCACGGATGCGGAGCTCGTCGAGCTCACGACGCCACCTCTCGGCGTCGACGACGGGCGGAAGGGCGTGCTGGGTCGTGCTCTGCATCGGAACCTCCGAGTGTGCGGGTGCGTATGTTCACACTGTACACATTTGGATGCCGCGGTCAAGGGCTCCGCTCGTCAGTGCGCGGCGACCGGGTGGGTCGCCCGCCGCCGGGGCAGCAATCTCCGCGCGATCCTCGACATCCTCGAAGCGCTTCGATACCGTACGAGCAGTCAACTCAACGCGAACGGTCGAAGTGGACCGTCACCGAACACAACAGGAGTGCTCATCGTGAGATTCAGACGTTCAGCGGTCGGACTCGTCGTCGCGACCGGCGTCGTCGTCCCGCTCGCCGTCGCGGCGCCCGCGACCGCGGCACCGGACCGCGCGGCGACGCAGGCTGCGGCAGACGCCCCCGCCTACGAATGGTCGAACGCGGCCATCTCGGGCGGCGGGTACGTGCCGGGCATCGTCTACAACCAGACGGAGCCGGGACTCGTCTACGCACGCACCGACATCGGCGGCGCGTACCGACTGGACCGGACCACCGACGAGTGGGTGCCCCTGCTCGACCACGTCGGCTGGGACGACTGGAACCGGCTCGGCGTGCTCAGCCTGGCCACGGACCCGGTGGACACCAGCCGCGTCTACGTCGCCACCGGCATGTACACGAACGAGTGGGATCCGGACAACGGCGCCATTCTCCGCTCGCAGGACTACGGCGCCACCTGGGACGCTTCCCCGCTGCCCTTCAAGGTCGGCGGCAACATGCCGGGACGCGGCATCGGGGAGCGCCTCCAGGTCGACCCGAGCGACAACGACGTGCTCTACTACGGGGCCGAGTCCGGCCAGGGCCTCTGGCGCTCGACCGACGCGGGCGTGACGTTCTCGCGGGTGGACGCGTTCCCCAACGTGGGCGACTTCGTGCCCGACGCAGGCTCGGGCAACTCCTACCTGATGCAGAACCTCGGGGTGCTGTGGACCGCTTTCGACACCACGGCAACCCCTGCCGGTGAACCGACGAAGACGATCTTCACCGCGGTCGCAGACACGGACGACATCCTCTACCGCTCCGACGACGCGGGCGCCACATGGGGTCCCGTGGCCGGCGCGCCGAAGGGCTTCCTTCCGCACCACGGCGTGATCGACGAGGCCGGCGGATTCCTGTACCTGACGACGAGCAGCGCGTCGGGCCCGTACGACGGGCCGGACGGCGAGGTGTGGCGCTATGGCCTCGACGACGGGTCGTGGACGAACATCACACCGGCGTACCGCCCGGTGGGCGTGGACTTCGGCTTCGGCGGCCTCACGGTGGACAAGAGCGACCCCGACACGATCATGGTCGCGTCGCAGATCCAGTGGTGGCCCGACATCCTGATCTTCCGCTCGACCGACCGCGGCGCCACGTGGAGCCCGATCTGGGAGTACGCGTATCCCCCCGAGGGCGGCACGACGTTCCTGTCCCGCTACGAGCAGTCGGTCGACGAGGTGCCGTGGCTGACCTTCGGCAAGGACGCCGCACCCCCGGTGCCGTGGTCGGAGCCCTCCCCCAAGCTCGGCTGGATGGTGTCGGCCCTCGAGATCGACCCGTTCGACTCCGACGAGCTGATGTACGGCACCGGCGCGACCATCTACCGCAGCGACGACCTCACCGCATGGGATCAGCCGGGCGGCATGATCCATCTGACGCCCGAGGCGTTCGGCATCGAAGAGACGGCGATCCAGGACCTCGTCGCCCCCGCCGGCGATGTCGACCTCGTGTCGGCGATGCTGGATCTCGGCGGCTTCGTGCACGACGACCTGGACGCTGTTCCGCAGAGCTTCCGTGCTCCGTACTTCGGCGGAGGGACGAGCGTGGACGCCGCGGGGCTCGTGCCCGATGTCGTCGTGCGCGCCGGCACCGACGGCGGCGGTGGACGCGTGGTCGCGGCCTCCACCGAGTCCGGCGTCTCGTGGACGACGTCTCCTCCAGCCGACGGCGCGACAGGATCGGGCACCGTCACCGTCAACGCCGACGGTTCCGGCATCGTGTGGGCGCCCGACGGCGCGGCCGTGCGGCACTCCTCGGACGGCGGCGTCACGTTCACCGACGTCGCCGGGCTGGCGGCGGGCGCGCGTGTGGAGAGCGACCGCGTCGACCCGTCGCGCGTATACGCCTTCGCGGGCGGGGTGTTCTTCCGCTCGGAGGACGCGGGGGCGCAGTTCGCCGCCGTGTCGTCGGGCACCCTTCCGGACGAGGGCCCGGTGCGCTTCGGTGCCACGCCCGGCGCGATCGGCGATCTGTGGCTCGCCGGCGGGTCCGATGAGGGCGGCGTGTATGGACTGTGGCACTCGACCGACGGCGGCTCGACCTGGACTGCGGTCGAGGGCTTCGACGAAGCCGACGCCGTCGGCTTCGGCAAGGCGGCACCCGGGGCGACCAGCCCGGCGGTCTACACGGCTGCCTCGCGCGACGGCGTGCGCGGCGTCTACCGCTCGATCGACGGTGGAGCGTCGTGGACGCGCATCAACGACGACGCGCACGAGTGGGGCTGGATCGGAGCCGACATCGAGGGCGACCCCGACGTGTTCGGCCGCGTCTACCTGGCGACGAACGGCCGCGGCATCGTGGTCGGAGACGACACGTCAGCGGCGTCTACGGATGAGTGGTCGTCGAGCGCCGTGTACGACGAGGGCGACGTGGTGAGCTCCGGGGGCGCGGTGTGGGTCGCGTCGTGGTGGACGCAGGGGCAGCGACCTGGCGCCAAGAAGAACGGCCCGTGGCAGGAGATCGCCGCGACCCCGACCGGTGTCGCGGTCTGGACCGCGTCGCGCATCTTCGACACCGGAGACGTCGTGTCGTCCGGCGGCAGCCTCTGGCGCGCGAAGTGGTGGTCGCGCGGCGACGAGCCCGGGTCGTCGAAGCACGGCCCTTGGGATCGCATCGGGTGAGCAGCCTCAGCTGATGAGACCGGATGCCGCGGGGCACCTGTGCCCCGCGGCATCCGGTGTCGGTCGTTGTGGCTAGCATTTCGGCCATGGTTGCCCATGCCGACAAGCCCGAGTTGCACGTGGACACGGTTGCGGAGTGGGAGAACTGGCTGGAGTCCACTCCCGACCCCGCCGGAGTCCGCCTGCGTCTCCGCAAGACGGCGACGACCAGACCGGGGATCACGTACGCCGAGGCGCTCGACGTCGCACTGTGCTTCGGGTGGATCGACGGGCAGAAGCAGGCTCTCGACGCCGACTACTTCCTTCAGGCCTTCACGCCCCGGCGACCGCGCAGCATCTGGTCGAAGGTCAACATCGCGCACGCGGCGCGGTTGATCGAGTCGGGCCGCATGCGTCCCGAAGGCCAGCGGGAGATCGATCGCGCGAAGGCGGACGGACGATGGGATGCCGCCTACCGGCAGCGCGACGGCGACATCCCGGTCGAGCTCAAGACGCTCCTCGACGCCGACCCTGGTCTCGCCGCCGCCTTCGCCGCGCAGTCGGCGCAGAACCGGTTCGCGATGAGCTTCCGCGTCGGCAACCTCAAGCGACCCGAGTCGCGCGCCGCGCGCGCCGCCGAGTACGCCGAGATGCTCAAGCGGGGCGAATCGATCTACTGACGCGTCCCGCCCGGACGCGCCACGGCCCTCTCATCGACGCGCCCGGTCGCGCCTCCGGGGGCCCGAAACGACGCTCAGGAAACTCATCACAAAAAGATAACGGCAGACACTTCCCTTCGTTACCTCGCCGTTATAGAGTGCTTGCACGGTAGTTGTTTTGCTGTGGCAGCTACCGGCATGTGATTGCAGGACACTCTTGGTGCAAGGGACAAGGGCCGGTCGGTAGCCTCTCCGACCGGCCCTTACTCTTGCCATCGGCGAATGCCTCGATCAGCCCACGAACAAGGGCCGGTCGGAGCATCCCGACCGGCCCTCGCTCATTCTCGAGCTGCTAGTGGTTCACCGCCTTCTCGGCGCCGATGCCCGTCAGCGAGCGCACCTCCATCTCGGACTGCTTCGCCGGGTCTTCCGGCGTCTTGTCCAGCACGCTCACGATCCAGCCCAGCAGGAACGCGAGGGGGATCGAGATGATGCCCGGGTTCGACAGCGGGAACCAGGCGAAGTCGATCGCCTCGGTCTTGAGCATCGACGTCTCGGAGCCCGACACCACCGGCGAGAAGATGATGAGCAGGATCGCCGAGGCGAGACCGCCGTACATGCTCCACAGGGCGCCCTTCGTCGTGAAGCGCTTCCAGAAGAGCGAGTACACGATCGTCGGGAGGTTCGCCGACGCCGCGACCGCGAACGCCAGGGCGACGAGGAACGCGACGTTCTGTCCGTTCGCGCCGATGCCGCCGATGATCGCGACGATGCCGATGATGACGACCGTGCGGCGCGCGACCTTGACCTCGGCGCCCGGTTCGGGCTTGCCCTTCTTCACGACCGACGCATAGATGTCGTGCGCGAACGAGGCTGCCGCCGTGATCGTGAGGCCCGCCACGACCGCGAGGATCGTGGCGAACGCGATCGCCGAGATGAGGCCGAGCAGCAGCGGACCGCCGAGCGAGAACGCGAGCAGGGGTGCTGCCGAGTTCGGGCCACCCGGTGCCGCGGCGATGACCGCCGGACCGACGAGCGCCGCCGCGCCGTAACCGAGCACGAGCGTGAAGACGTAGAAGATGCCGATCAGCCAGATGGCCCAGACCACCGATTTGCGAGCCTCTTTCGCCGTGGGCACCGTGTAGAACCGCATGAGCACGTGGGGCAGCGCGGCCGTGCCGAGCACGAGGGCGAGCCCGAGAGACAGGAAGTCGATCTTCGCGACCTCCGAGACGCCGTACTTCATGCCGGGTTCGAGGATCGCCGGGTTCTCTGCGACGGCGACAGCCTTGTCGAGCAGCGCCGAGAAGTCGAACCCGTTCAGCGCGAGCACCCACACCGTCATCACGCCGGCGCCGGCGATGAGCAGCACCGCCTTGATGATCTGCACCCAGGTGGTGCCCTTCATCCCGCCGATGAGCACGTAGAGGATCATCAGCGCACCCACCACTGTGATCACGACCGCCTGACCGAGCTGGTCACCCACGCCGAGGAGCAGCGAGACCAGACCGCCGGCGCCCGACATCTGCGCGAGCAGGTAGAAGAAGCAGACGACGAGCGTCGTCGTGGCCGCCGCGATGCGCACCGGCCGCTGCTTGAGACGGAACGACAGCACGTCGGCCATCGTGAACTTTCCGGTGTTGCGCAGCAGCTCGGCGACGAGCAGAAGCGCCACCAGCCAGGCCACCAGGAACCCGATGGAGTACAGGAATCCGTCGTACCCCGTCATCGCGATCGCGCCGACGATCCCGAGGAACGATGCCGCCGACAGATAGTCGCCCGCGATGGCCGAACCGTTCTGGCCGCCTGTGAAGGAACGCCCGGCGGCGTAGTAGTCGGCGGCGGTCTTGTTGTTCCGGCTCGCGCGGAACACGATGACCATCGTGACGGCGACGAAGGCCCCGAAGATGGCGATGTTGAGCCAAGGCTCGCCGGGCGATGTGCTCGCCGCTGCGAAGTACCGCATCAGCGTGACTCCTCGTTCGTGAAGGTGCCGTTCTGGAAGGTGCCGTCCTCGATCCCGTCGCGGATCTCCGCGGCGAGGGGGTCGAGACGGCGGTTGGCGTAGTGGACGTACCAGGTGGTCACGGCGAAGGTGGTGACCACCTGAGCCATGCCCAGCACCATCCCGAGGTTGACGCTGCCGAAGACCGGCGTCGCCATGAAGTCGTGCGCGTAGGTCGCGAGCAGCACGTACGCGAAGTACCAGACGAGACACGCGCCCAGCACGGGGAAGACGAAGCTCCGGTGCGTGCGTCGTAGTCGTTGGAACTCCGTTGATGATTGGACCGCGCCGTAGTCGACCTCTGCGAGGTCCGTGGCGGCGCGCGGGGCTTCGTTGCCCATGGCGTCTCTCCTTCGAGGGGGGTTCGGCGCGCCCGTCAGGCCGCGCCGCTGCGTTGACAGTGGCACCATGCTCGCGCTCGGCCGGGTGTGCGGGGGAGGCGTGCCGCTCGTCGTCGGTGAACGGCGTCCACGGTGCGACGAACGGCGGATCGACGACGACGAACGACGGCTACGCTGGCCTGCATGCCCGAGTCGATGCTGCTCGCCGCTGCCGCCGGCGTCGTCGCCGGGGCACTCGCGGTCGGCGTGGTCGTCCTACTGCGGCGCATCGTCGTCACGTCGAAGGACCTCGGGACCGATGTCGAGCAGGCGACGTACCAGACGCTCCACCTCGCCAGCAGGGCTGCCAAGCACCTGCGCGGCGGTGTCGCCGAAGGCGACGCGACACGGGCGGGGCGGCATCTCCGCGCACTTCTGGGCTGCGAGTCGCTCGCCCTCGTCGACCGAGCCGGCCATGTGACGGTCGAGGGAGACGACGCCGTGCGTGCCGTCGCCGGTCGGCTGGCCGCCGAGGCGCGCACCTCCGGACGGTCGCAGCTGCAGCGTCGCACCCGCATCGGAGAACGGGAGATGGATGCCGTGGCAGCGCCGATCCTCGCGGGTGGCGCGCCCGCCGGGGCCATCGTCGCCTTCGCCCCCCGCGCGCGGGCCGGCCTCGTGCGCGCGACGGGAGAGGTGGCGGACTGGGTCGCGGCCCAGGTCGAGCTCGGCGAGCTCGACGCCTCGAGAGCGGCGCTCGCCGAAGCGGAGGTGCGCGCGCTGCGCGCGCAGATCAGCCCTCACTTCATCTACAACTCCCTGAATGCGATCGCCTCGTTCATCAACACCGACCCGGCGAAGGCGCGCGAGCTCGTGCTCGAATTCGCCGACTTCACGCGGTACTCCTTCCGACGGCACGGGGACTTCACGACGGTCGCCGAGGAGTTGCGCTCGATCGACAGCTATCTGAAGCTCGAGCGCGCGCGATTCGGCGACCGGCTGAAGGTCACACTGCAGATCGCGCCGGAGGTCCTCTCGACAGTCGTGCCGTTCCTGTCGATCCAGCCGCTCGTCGAGAACGCGGTGCGGCACGGGCTCGAGGGCAAGGAGGGCGGCGGGCGCATCACGATCGAGGCCTCCGATCAGGGGGCCTTCGCCGAGATCAGCGTCGAGGACGACGGCGTCGGCATCGACCCTGCCGCACTGGAGCGCGCGCTCGCCGGCGGCGCACCGGGCGAGCATGTCGGGCTGCGCAACGTGGACGCGCGCCTGCGGCAGGTGTACGGCGACGAGAACGGACTGGTCGTCGAGACGAACGTGGGCGCCGGCACCCTGGTGCGGATGCGGGTGCCGAAGTCGCAGCCGGGTCGCATGACGGCACCGTCCGGCCCGGATCGGGCGCCGGCGACGACCTCTCCCGTGCACGCGGAGGGGCGGCACCCATGATCTCCGCGCTCATCGCCGACGACGAGCAGCCCGCGATCGACGAGCTGGCGTTCCTTCTGAGGCAGGACCCTCGCATCGGCACCATCCACCAGGCGTCGTCGGGTGCCGAGGCGATCCGACTGCTCACGCGCGAGCCCGTCGACGCCGCGTTCCTCGACATCCACATGCCCGGTCTCACCGGTTTCGATCTCGCCCGCGCCCTGCAGCGGTTCGAGCGCCGGCCGGCGCTGGTCTTCGTGACGGCCGACGAGGACAGCGCGCTCGAGGCGTTCGACCTGGCCGCGGTCGACTACCTGCTCAAGCCCGTGCGCACCGAGCGGCTGCACCGCTCGATCACGCGCATCGTCGAGGCGATGAAGGCCCAGGCCGCACCCGCGACGGATGCCGCGGCATCCGCGCAGCCCGAGATGATCGCCGTCACCCTGGGCGGCACGACGCGCATGATCCGTCGAGACGAGGTGCGCTATGTGCAGGCGCAGGGCGACTATGCGCGCCTGCACACCGAGGAGGCGAGCTACCTGGTGCGCGTGCCGCTGTCGGACCTCGAACGGCAGTGGTCCGACGCATTCGTGCGCATCCACCGGTCGTACCTCGTCGCCATACCGCACCTCGCTCGCCTTCGGCTCGGCGGCGACCACCCGAGCGTCGTCGTCGGCGGCGCCGAGCTGCCGGTGAGCAGGCGCCTTCTGCCCACGCTGCGCGAGCGGCTCGAGTCGACGACGCTCCGGCCACGAAGGTGGTGTCGAGCTCGGGCACGAGCGCGATCGCGAGCACGAACAGGG
>NZ_JBJDRK010000046.1:0-39533 GCF_044987405.1 Microbacterium sp. ZW T2_14
CAGGGGGCGTATCCCCCGCCGCCGTACGGCACTGCCGCTCCCGCCGCCCCGTCGTACGGCACCGCACCCGCGTACGGCGCGGCCCCCGGCTACGGGTACGGCGCGCAGCCCAAGACGAACACCCTCGCGATCGTCTCGCTCATCGCCTCCATCGCGAGCTTCATCATCGTCCCCTTCGTCGGGTCGGTCGTGGGCGTCATCACCGGCCACATGTCGCTCAACCAGCTGAAGACGAGCGGCGAGCAAGGGCGCGGAATGGCGCTCGCCGGCACGATCGTGGGCTGGGTCGGTCTCGGCCTCGCGATCCTCGGCATCATCGCCGCGATCCTGTTCTTCGGGTTCTTCGTCGCGGTCTACCAGCAGACCGGCGGAACGTACTGAATCGGCGGCCCCGGGACCGGTTCCGGGGCCACCGCGCCGCCTGAGCGGCGTACCCTGGAAGTACCGTGAAGAGCTCGAGCCACGCCCCGTCGGCCACCTCCCTGCCGCGCGCACCGCGCGACGACGTCGACGCGCGCTCGATCCGGTATCTCGTGACGATGGGCATCCGCGTCGCGTGCTTCGTGCTCATGGTGGTGATCACCCCCTACGGCTGGTACACGTGGGTGTTCGGCGCCGCCGCGATCTTCCTGCCGTACATCGCCGTCGTCTTCGCGAACGTCGGCGAGGAGGGGCGGCGCAATCGGCGCGAGGATCCCGAGGCCGCCCTCCCCGCCGCTCCCTCCACACCCGCCGCCTCCGTCGCGCCCGAGCCGCGCGTGATCCGCATCGAGGAGACCCGGCCGGCTCCCGGCGAGACCCGCCCGGACGCCGACGGCACCCGGGACGGGGCCGCATGAACGACGACGACCCCGGGCAGGCTGTCGACGCGACCTGCTCCCGGGCAGGATGCCGTGCCACGGCCGGGTGGCGCATCGACTGGCGCAATCCGCGCATCCACGCGGAGGACCGACGCAAGACGTGGGTCGCGTGCGACGAGCACGTCGGCTACCTGCGGGAGTTCCTCGCTGCCCGCGACTTCCCGGTCTGGGTGTCACCGCTCGTCCCCACGGAGACCGCACGATGAGCCGGCGCTCCGTCAGCATGCAGCAGCTGCCCCGCGCCGGCCGGTGGGCCATCTACATCGCGCTGGCCGTGGTGTTCGCCATCGCATGCGCGTTCCTGTCGAACTGGCAGTTCACGCGCAACCAGGAGCGATCCGGACAGCTCGCCCTCGTCGCGGAGAACTACGACGCACCGGCGGTGCCGCTCGGCGAGCTCATCCCGGCCGGCGGCGAGCTGGACCCGCAGGACGAGTGGCGTCCGGTGGAACTCACCGGGACCTATCTCGCCGATGATGAGCTCCTCGCCCGCAACCGGCCGCACGGCGGCACGTCCGCCTTCGAGGTGCTGGTGCCGTTCCGCCTGGACGACGGCCGCGTGCTGCTCGTCGACCGGGGCTGGGTGGCGCCCGGACAGGACCAGCCGGTCCCCGACGCCGTGCCCGCCCCGCCATCGGGCGAGGTCACCGTCGTGGTGCGACTGCGGCCCGGCGAGGCGCTGCCGTCCTCGGGCCGCTCGGCACCCGAAGGCCAGGTTCCGACGATCAACCTCGGGCTGATCGCCGACACGATCCCGTCCGATGCCGGCAAGGCCCTGGAGCAGAGCGCCTACGGCGTGATGGTCACGGAGGATCCGGCGCCGGCGACGGCGCCCAGCGCCCTCGAGCCGCCGTCCGACGACCCCGGGCCGCACCTCTCGTACGCGATCCAGTGGATCCTGTTCGCGGTGATGGGATTCGTCTTCATCGGGTACGTCATCCGCACCGAGCGCCGGCACCGCCGCGAGGATGCGGAGGACGCCGAGATCGCGGCGGGCGAATCCGCCGATGCCGCGCCCCCGGCGTCGCCGGCGGGCCGCCGGCGCCGCGATCGCGACGCCGAGGACGAGGACGCGCTGCTGGACGCCGCCGGGCGGTGAGGACGGCTATGCGAGGGTCACGAGGTCGACGTAGTCCCGGCCCCAGATGTCTTCGACACCGTCCGGCAGGATCAGCACCCGCTCCGGATTGAGCGCCTCGACCGCACCCTCGTCGTGCGACACCAGAACGACGGCACCCTCGTAGTGGGCCAGCGCGCCGAGGATCTCCTCCCGCGACGCGGGATCGAGGTTGTTGGTGGGCTCGTCGAGCAGAAGCATGTTCGCCGACGAGACCACCAGCGTCGCGAGCGACAGGCGCGTCTTCTCCCCGCCCGACAGCACGCCGGCGGGCTTCAGCACGTCGTCGCCGGTGAACAGGAACGAGCCGAGCACCTTGCGCGCGTCGGTCGCGGTGATGTCGGGCGCCGCCGACATCATGTTCTCCAGCACCGAGCGTGAGACGTCGAGGTTCTCGTGCTCCTGCGCGTAGTAGCCGATCTTGAGTCCGTGACCGGGCTCGAGCTGACCGGTGTCAGGCTGGTCGACACCGGCGAGGATGCGGAGCAGCGTCGTCTTTCCGGCACCGTTGAGTCCGAGGATGACCACCTTCGAGCCCCGGTCGATCGCGAGATCGACGTCGGTGAAGATCTCGAGCGAGCCGTACGACTTCGACAGCCCCGACGCCATGAGCGGAGTCTTGCCGCAGGGCGCCGGCTTCGGGAAGCGCAGCTTGGCCACACGCTCCTCCTGGCGCACTTCGTCGAGCCCGGCGAGCATCTTCTCGGCGCGCGCCACCATCTGGTGGGCCGCCGCGGCCTTCGACGCCTTCGCACCGAATCGCGCCGCCTGCTGCTGGAGGACGGTCGCCTTCTTCTCGACGTTGGCGCGCTCCTTCTTGCGGCGCTCCTCATCGGCCACCCGCTGGCGCAGGTAGTTCTTCCAGTTCATGTTGTAGACGTCGATGACCTGGCGGTTCGCGTCGAGGTAGAACACGCGGTTGACGGTCTCCCCGACCAGCTCCACATCGTGGCTGATGACGATGAGGCCGCCCTTGTACCCCTTGAGGAACTCGCGCAGCCACACGACGCTGTCGGCGTCGAGGTGGTTGGTCGGCTCGTCGAGGATCATCGTCTGGGCGTCCGAGAACAGGATGCGCGCCAGTTCGATGCGGCGGCGCTGGCCGCCGGACAGCGTCTTCAGCGGCTGGTCGAGGATGCGGTCGGGCAGCGACAGGTTGTGCGCGATCGACGCAGCCTCGGCCTCGGCCGTGTAGCCTCCGAGCGCTTCGAACCGCTCGGTCAGGTTGGCGTACTTGCGCATCGCGCGGGCGGCGACCGCCTCGTCCTCGCTCGCCATCGCGAGGGAGGCCTCGTGCATGCCGATCGCGAGTGAGCCCAGCCCACGCGCGTCGAGGATCCGGGTGCGGGCCAGCATCTCGGGGTCGCCCGAGCGCGGGTCCTGCGGCAGGTAGCCCAGCTCGCCCGAGCGATCGACCCTGCCGTCGGCCGGGATCAGGTCTCCTGCGAGCACCTTGGTCAGCGTCGTCTTGCCGGCGCCGTTGCGGCCGACCAGTCCGATCTTGTCGCCGTCCGACACGCGGAAGGAGACGTCCGACATGAGCACGCGAGCGCCCACGCGGATCTCGAGGTCGTGCACGGCGAGCACAGCGGATGTCCGTTCCGTCGATGGAGTGGGGTGATGACCGAATGGCCAGCCATCCAGTATACGGGGCGGCATCACCACCCGATCGCCGGAATACCTCCACAGAGGGATCCCGTCGATACCTGCGAGGGATGCCCCGCCCCGCACCCCGCCCATAGCTTTCCGGAGTGGATCTCATCACCGACCTCGTCCTGCAGGCTGTCTCCTCGCCCTGGCTGTACCTCGCGATGTTCGTCGTCGCCGTCGTCGACGGCTTCTTCCCACCCGTGCCGAGCGAGACCGTGCTGGTCGCGGCCGCGGCGGTGGCGGCATCCACCGGCCGACCGGATCTGGTGCTCCTCGGCGTGGTGGCCGCCGCCGGAGCCGCCGTCGGCGACAACATCGCCTTCGCCATCGGCAGGCGGACGGGCACGACCCGGTTCGCCTGGATGCGGCGGCCACGGGTCGCCGGCGCCTTCGCGTGGGCGGGCTCGGCACTGGACCACCGCGGGGCCGGCCTCATCCTCGGCGCGCGCTTCATCCCGGTCGGGCGCGTGGCGGTCAACCTGTCGGCGGGCGCGCTGGGCTACCCGTGGCGGCGGTTCGCCCTCCTCAGCGTGGCCGCAGGGCTGTGCTGGGCCGTCTACAGCATTGCGATCGGCCTCCTCGCCGGCGCGTGGCTGAAGGACCAGCCGCTCCTCAGCGCCGGGCTGGGCATCGTGGTGGCTCTCGGGATCGGTCTCGTCGTCGATCGCGTCATCGCGCTGCGCGCGCGCCGTGCCGCGGCGACCGCGTGACGGCCGTCGACTGACAGGATGAGAAGATGCGCGTGAACACCGCCGCCCCCGCGCGCCAGCCCGCGAAGCGCCGCCGCCCGAACCCGCGGACTTTCGCGTTCGGCGCGCTGGCGCTGGCATCGGTCGCGCTGTTCTCCGTCCTGGTGCCGGTGCACATCGCGCTGTATCTGCAGCCGGCTCCGCTCGCATTCCTGTTCGGCGCGATGCTGTGCGCGGCGCCGGTGGTGGCGGTCTGGTTGCCGAGATGGGCGATCGCGCTGTTCGTCGTGTCGGCCGTCGCCCTGCCGCTGCCGGCCGCGGAGGCGGTCGCCACCACGTGGCCGTGGCCGTGGTCCGTCCCCGCGATGCTCGTGCTGATCCTCCTCGTCGGCGTGCTCGCGATCGTGCACGGCTGGCGTCTCGCGCTCGTGGCGTGGCTGCTCGCCATCGTGGGCACCCTCATCGTGGTCATCGGGCTCGCCGGCGCGCTTCCCGTCGTGGCGGGCATCGTGAACCTGGTGATCGTGACGTCCATCTCGGGGGCGGCTCTGCTGGTGGCGGTGCTGGTGGCGAGCCGCCTGCGTGTCGGCGCCGAGCTCAGCCGCGAGCGCGAGCTGACCGCGAGCGAGCAGTCCCGGCGTGTGCTCGTCGAGGAGCGCACCCGCATCGCCCGCGAACTGCACGACGTGGTGGCTCACGGGATGTCGCTCATCCAGGTGCAGGCGTCGACCGCGCGCTATCGCGTGCCCGGTCTGTCCGACGAGGCGCGGCACGAGTTCGACGAGATCGCACAGACGGCGCGCGAAGGCCTGACCGAAATGCGACGGCTGCTCGGCGTCCTGCGCACCGAGGACCAGCAGGCCGCTCTGGTCCCCCAGCAGGGACTGCGCGACATCCCCGAGCTGGTGCAGACACTGCGCCGCGCGGGTGCCGAGATCGACGCGAGCCTCACCCCGGCACCCGAGAGCGTGCCGAGCGCCGTCGACATCGCTGCGTTCCGCATCGTGCAGGAGGCGCTGAGCAACGCGGTGCGGCACGCCCCGCACACGCGGGTGACCCTGTCGGTGGAGGTGGATGCCGCGGCCGTGCGCCTTCTCGTCCGCAACGGCCTGCCCGATCCCGCGCAGCCACCGGCGCCTCCGGCGCACCGCGGGCACGGGCTCCTCGGCATGCGCGAGCGCGCCGCGCTCGTCGGCGGTGAGCTCACTGCCGCACGCGACGCCGACGGAGGCTGGACGGTGCGCGCCCTGCTCCCCCTCGCCGGCATCGCCACCGGCCCCGACACCACACAGACCACGGAAGGACCGCAGTGACGATCTCCGTTCTCATCGCCGACGACCAGGCCATGGTGCGGGCGGGCTTCGCCGCTCTGCTCGACACGCAGGAGGACATCCGCGTGGTCGGGCAAGCCGCCGACGGCGCCGAGGCCGTCTCGCTGTCCGCCCGGCTGAACCCCGACGTCGTGCTGATGGACGTCCGGATGCCCGAGCTCGACGGCATCACGGCGACGCGCCGCATCCTCGGCCCCGGCTATCCCGCCGCGTACGTGCCGCGCATCCTCATGCTCACGACGTTCGACATCGACGACTACGTCTACGACGCGCTCGAGGCGGGTGCGAGCGGGTTCCTCCTGAAGGACGCGCTTCCGGAGGACCTCGTACATGCGGTGCGGGTCGTCGCCGCGGGCGATGCGCTGCTGGCGCCGAGTGTCACCCGGCGCATGATCGAGCACTTCGCCGCCCGCAGACCGCGGGCCGGTCGAGCGACCGCGACGCTGCGCGAACTCACCGATCGCGAGCGGGAGGTGCTCACCCTCATCGGCCGCGGCCGTTCGAACGCCGAGATCGCCGCCGAGCTGTTCATCTCGGAGCAGACCGTGAAGACCCACGTGGGCAAGGTGCTCGCCAAGCTGGGCGCGCGCGACCGCGTGCAGGCCGTCATCTTCGCCTACGACGCGGGCCTGGTCGAAGCCGCCTCCTGATCACCCCACGGGGTGAGACGACGACAGCACCACGGGGCGATGCCCGCGGTGTCGTCGCCTCCATAGCCTTCCGGGACACACCCCCGAGGAGGCCTCATGACCACCGTCCGCCCCACCGCCGCCACGGTCGTTCCGACCGCACCGCCCGGCCGAGACCGCGCGATCGACCTGGTCCGTGCCCTGTGCATCTGCGGGGTGGTGGTCCTGCACGCGATGATGGTCGGCGTCACCGTGACCGATGCCGGCCCGTCGTTCGTGAACGCGAGCGACGGCACCGCGTGGATCGTGCCGCTCAGCTGGGCGCTCCAGGTCATGCCCCTGTTCTTCGTCATCGGCGGATTCTCGGGCGCAACCGCGTTCCGCAGGGCTCGTGCGCGCGGAGTCGACGGCGTCGGCTTCGTCGCGGGCCGCATCCATCGTCTGCTCCTTCCTGCGATCGTCACGATCGGGACTGCGGGCGGGCTGCTGGCGCTGCTCACGGTGGCCGGGGTGCCCGCCGACCTCGTGACGCTGGCCGGGTTCCGGTTCGCGCAGCCGCTGTGGTTCCTCGGCGTCTTCCTCGTGTGCCAGGCGCTGCTTCCCTCGTTGCTGCGCCTGCACGAGACGGCGCCGCTGCGGAGCATCGCGGCCCTGGCTCTGGTGGCGGCGGCGGTCGACGTCGCGCGCCTCACGACGGGAATCGAGGGACTCGGCTTCCTGAACCTGGCGTTCGTCTGGCTGGCGATGCAGCAGCTGGGCTTCTTCCTCGCCGACGGACGGATCGACGCCCTCTCGCGGCGGACGCGCGTGCTCTGGCTCGTCGGCGCGATCGCCGGCCTCGCGACCTCGTTCGTGAGCGGCATCCACTCCCCCGACCTGGTCGCCAACATCAACCCGCCCACGACCGCTCTGCTGCTGGTCGGCATCGCGCACACCGCCCTGTTCTCGCTCTTCCGCGCACCGCTGGCGCGCCTGGCGGAGCGACGGCTCCCGTCGGCGGTGACCGACTTCGTCACCCCGCGGGCGATGACCGTGTACCTCTGGCACATGCCCGTCCTTCTGGGCCTTGCGGGACTGACCGCAGGTGCGGCGATGATGACGGGGATGCCGCTCCCCGCCGTCGACAGCGCGTCGTGGTGGCTCACGCGCCCGCTGTGGCTGGCGCTGGCGCTGACCGCGACGGCGCTCGTCGCGCGTCGGCTGGCGCCGGTGGAGGCGGTGCCCGCACCTGCGCCGGCGCGATCCTCCTGGCGGGTGGCCGCCGCTGTCGTCGTGGGAACTGCCGCCGTCGCGATGCTGCTGGTCGCCGGCACCTCGGCCGTCACCGCGGCGGTCGCGGTCGCGCTCCTCGGAGTCGCCCTGCGTAGTGGAAGACGGACAGCGGTTCGGCCGATCATTGGTGGACGCCGTCCAAGTAGCCCCGCCCGGGTCGCCCTAGGCTGAGTGCCATGTCATCCATCGCCGCCGCCCCGACCGCCTCCGCAGGAGCCCGTCGCGTGCTCGCCGACGTCATCGCCCGCCCGTCGTCACGCGCTCGCGCCTTCGCGCTCGACGCCGCTCTCGTCCTCACCGGTGCGGCCATCGTGGCCCTCCTCGCCCAGGTCGAGATCCCCCTCTGGCCCGTCCCCATCACCGGCCAGACGCTCGGAGTCATCGTGGTCGGGGCCGCCCTCGGCGCCTGGCGCGGCGCCGCCGCCCTCACGACCTACATGCTCGTGGGGCTCGCCGGACTCCCGGTCTTCGCCGGGTTCACGGGAACGCTCGCGGCCGTCGGCAAGCCCAGCTTCGGATTCGTGATCGGCTTCATCTTCTCGGCGTTCGTCGCCGGCTGGTTCGCCGAACGCGCGTGGGATCGCCGCCCCGCGCTGGCGTTCCTCGGCTTCGCAGCGGCCAGCGCCGTGCCGTTCCTGTTCGGCATCCCCTACATGGCGTTCATCCTGAACGTCGTCATGGGTCTCGACTACTCGTTCGGCGCGCTCCTCGAGGCGGGCCTGCTCCCCTTCATCGTCGGCGGCCTGGTGAAGGCCGCGCTCGCCGCGGCGATCATCCCCGGCGCGTGGGCGCTCGTGCGCGCAGCCGACAAGACCAAGGAGTGAGCGGATGCCGCGGCCCGCGGCATCCGGAATCGACGAAAGCCCCGGCAACCGCCGGGGCTTTCGTGTGCGTCGGGAAGGATCAGCCCTTCGCGACAGCGGTCGCGGTTGCGAGCTGGTCGACGATGTCGGGCAGGATCCACGGGAGGGTGAGTGCGGTCGGCGAGATCGCGGCGACGTTCTCCTCGCCGACGATGGCGCCCACCGCGCCCGCGGCGACAGCCGGGATGAGCTTGGTGCGGTCGGATGTGAGGAAGGTCTGGAGCTGCTCCTCAGTGTCGACCTGGGTGAAGATCACCTCCGCGTCGATCTGGTCGAGGTTCTCGCTGCTCACGGTGGTGTAGAACGTCGACTCGCCCGTGTCGAGGTCCGTCACGGCAGGCGCCGTCACGAAGCCCAGGTCCTCGAGGATCTCGACGCGCGCGTCCGCCGGCAGGTACAGGTAGAACGTGTCGACGTCGTCGGCCGCGTAGGCGATCGTGGTGCCCTCGAACTCCGGGTGCTCGGCGGCGGCGTCGGCGATCTGCTGGTCGAGGTCGGCGAGCACCTGCTCGGCCTCGGAGTCCAGTCCGAGGGCCTTGCCGGTCTCGGTGATGACGTCACGCCACGGCGTCGCCCAGAGAGCCTCCTCGGGCGCGACCACCGGGATGCCGGCGCCGGTCACGGCGTCATACTCCTCCTGCGTGAGGCCCGAGTACGGCGCGATGAGCACATCGGGGTCGGCGGCGAGCAGCTCTTCGACCGACAGCTCGAACGTCGCGTTGTCGAGGATCACCGGCTTCTCGCCGCCGAGGTCGGCGATCGCCTCCTCGACCCACGGCGTGATGCGGTCGTCGCCCCCGCCGTAGTCCATCGACGCGATGGCGACCGGGACGATGCCGAGCGCGAGGACGGCGTCGGTCGCACCCCAGCCCCACGTGGCGACGCGCTCGGGCGCGTCCTCGATCACCGTCTCGCCGTAGATGTGCTCGAAGGTGACGGGGAAGTCTGCGGACGAGCCGGCGGCGGCACCGGAGGTGTCCGACGTGTCGGGCTCGGCGGTGCCGGCGCAGCCGGACAGCACGAGCCCGCCGGCCACCGTGAGCGCGGCGAGGCCGCTCAGGCGGGAGGTCAGTGCGGACATGGTGTTCTTCCTTTCGACGGCGTCACGCCTCGTCCGCGGCGGCATGGGCGCCGCCGGGAACGGGAATGACGAGGGGTGTGGAGGTGAGGGGATCGGGGATCACGAGCGCGTCGAGGTCGAACGCCTGCGAGACCACCTCGCGCGTCAGCACGTCGGCGGGTGCGCCGTGGGCGACCACGCGCCCGCCGCTCATCACGACGAGGTCGTCGGCGTAGCGTGCGGCGAGATTCAGCTCGTGGAGCACGACGACGATGGTCGTGCCGTCGGTGCGGTTCAGCGTGCGCAGCAGGTCGAGCACCTCGATCTGGTGGCTGAGATCCAGGAAGGTCGTGGGCTCGTCGAGGAGCAGCACGCGCGGCTCCTGTGCGAGGGCCATCGCGATCCACACCCGCTGGCGCTGTCCGCCCGACAGGTCGCCGACCGGTCGGTCGGCGAGCGCCGCGACGCCCGTCTTGGCCATCGCGTCGTCCACGCGCGCGGTGTCGGCGGCGCTCCACCGCTGGAACACGCCACGGTGGGGGTGCCGGCCGCGAGATACGAGCTCGGCCACGGTCAGACCCTCCGGAGCGGTCGGATGCTGCGGCAGCAGGCCGACCGTCTGAGCGAACCGTCGCCGGGGCAGCGTCGAGATGTCGACGCCGTCGAGCTCGACCGCGCCTCCGAGGGGCTCGTTCACCCGGGCGAGGACGCTCAACAGCGTCGACTTGCCGCAGGCGTTCGCACCGATGATCATCGTGATGCGCCCGGGCGCGAAGTCGAGGTCGAGATCCTCGATCACGCGCCTGCCGGGATATCCGGCGGCGAGCCCCCGTGCGCTCAGGCGCGGGGCGGATTCGGTGGTCACAGCTGTCGTCCTTTCGAGGTCGCGAGCAGCCACAGGAGGAACACGGCGCCCACGGCACCGGTCACCACGCCGACGGGCACGGAGACGCCCGGAAGTGCGAACTGCGCCACGAGGTCCGCCGCGGAGAGCAGGACGGCGCCGACGGCGGCGCTCGTGCCGATGCCGACGGCTCCGTGCCCCAGCAGCGGCCGCGCGATCGCCGGTGCGCAGAGGGCGATGAACGAGATCGGGCCGACGAAGGCGCACGTGACGGCGGTGAGCAGCACGGCGGTGAGCACGGCGACCACGCGCACCCTGGACGATGTCACGCCCAGCGATGCCGCCGTCGGGGCGCCCATCTGCGTGAGGGGCAGCCATCTGGCGCACGCGACGACCGCCGGCGTGGCGGCGACGACGACGACGAGCACCGTCACGACATTCCACCAGGGCGTGGACGCCAGGCTGCCCGTCAGCCAGATGAGCGCCGCCTGCGCCAGTTCGACCTGAGCGCGCACCATGAGGAAGTTGGTGATCGCGACGGACAGGAACGCCACGCCGACGCCGGCGAGGATGAGCCGATAGCCGCCGTCCGCCCGATGCCGCCCCGCGAGCAGCAGGAATGCCGCGACGAGGATGCCGCCGCCGAAGGCCGCGACGGCCAGCAGCGGCCCGGTCACGCCGAGGACGAGGATCGCGAACACGGCGGCCGCCCCGGCTCCCCCGCTGATGCCGAGCAGGTCGGGGCTGGCGAGCGGATTGCGCAGCAGCGACTGCAGCAGGGCGCCCGCGGCTCCGAGTGAGGCGCCGACGAGCAGCGCCATCACGAGGCGCGGGGCGCGCACCTGGAACAGCACGTAGGCCTGCGCGCGATCGCCGCCGCCCCACAGCGTGCGCCAGAGCTCGTCGAGCGCCATGGGATAGTCGCCGATCGACAGCGAGACGATGGCGACGACGACGAGCGCGACGAGCACCGATGCGACCACGAGGGTGCGGCGCCGGCGCACGCGGGAGCGGATCTCCAGAACGGACGAGGTCATAGCGTCACCCGCCCGGGTCGCAGCACGATCGATATCAGCACCGGAGCGCCCACGAAGGCGACGACGAGACCGGCCTGCACCTCGCCCGGGAGCGCGATCACCCGACCCAGCACGTCGGCGGCGAGCAGCACGATGGCTCCCGCAGGCGCGCCGATGGCGAGCAGCCAGCGGTAATCGCCGCCGACGACGGCGCGCAGGGCGTGCGGCACCAGCAGACCGACGAACACGATCGGGCCGGCGATCGCGGTCGCTCCCCCGCACAGCAGCACCGTGGCGATCATGCCGAGCACGCGGGTGCGGGCGACGCTGTGCCCGAGGCCGGTCGCCGTGTCGTCGCCGAGCGCCATGAGGTCGAGTCCGCGAGCGGACGCGAAGGCGATGACGGCGCCGGCGATGATCGGCACGGCCACGACCGCCACCGTGTCGAGCCCGCGCACCGTCAGCCCGCCGACCTGCCAGTAGCGGAACACGTCGAACGCGGTGATGGACGTGGTCAGGATGAGCGTCGTGACGGCGGTCAGTCCCGCGGTCACGGCGGCGCCCGTGAGCGCGAGCTTCGCCGGACTCGAGCCGTCCGGCCCCCGCGTGCCGATGAGCGCCACGACGACGGAGGCGATCGCGGCGCCCGCGAAGGCGAACCACACGAAGCCGCTCGGAGAGGTGATGCCCCACAGCGTGATCGCCGCGAGCACGGCGACCGATGCGCCGGCATTGACGCCGAGGAGGCCGGGATCGGCCAGCGGGTTGCGCGTCAGCCCCTGCATCAGCGTGCCGGCGAGCGCGAGTGCGGCCCCCGCGAGGATGCCGATCACGGTGCGGGGCACGCGCTGCGTGAGGATCACGGTGTGGTCGTTGAGGGAGAGATCAGGACGCAGCAGCGCATCGATGACCACCGCCGGCGCGACGGGGCGCGCACCGATCATCAGGCTGGCGAGGACCATGAACGCCAGCACGACGATCGCGAGGAGCAGCAGAAGACGCCCGCGCCGATCGCGAGCGGTCGTCATTCCTGTCGCTCGGACTGCCCGAGGCGCCAGTACCCCATGAACGCCACACGCTTGCGGTCGACGCCGCAGCCCTGCACGAGGTGGCGACGCAGGCCCTTGACCATGGCGGCCTCCCCCGCGATCCACGCGTAGAACTCGCCTTCCGAGTCCTCGGGACTGTCCCACAGCAGATCGATGTCGACATCGACATCGGCGAGCTCCTGCCGGCGGCGCGCCGCCGCGCGTGTCAGCACGTCGGCGTTCTCCACCGACCACGCCGCGACCGCGTCGGCGAGTGCGGCGCCGTGCTCACGAGCACCGCGCTCGAGCCAGGTGACCCGGAAGGTGCCGGGCACATCGATCGTCAGAGCGTCCGCCGCCGTGGGCACCTCGATGAAGACGTCGACATCGAACGCGTCGTCGAGGGATTCGAGGATGCCGGCGATCGCCGGAGCAGCGGTCTCGTCGCCCGCCAGCAGCACGCGCCGAGCGGTGCCGGGGTGCCAGTCGAGTCCGACCCGATAGGCCTCGCTGCGCTGGTCCGGCCCGACGATGACGAGCTCCTGGCCGACGGCCGCCTGGTCCGCCCAGCTGCCCGCGGGTCCCGCGTCGTGGTGGACGACGAAATCGACGTCCAGCCGGCGCCGTCCCGGGTCGACCCGTCGGACCGTGTAGGTGCGCAGTGCGCCGCGCCGCGCCGCGGGCAGCTCACGCCAGATGGTGTACCAGTCGCCCGCGTCGATCACCGCGTCGTCGTGCTGGCCGATGTCGCTGAGCGATCCGTCGGCGAGCGGCAGGATGAGCTTGACGCGCTGGTCGAGTCCCGCCGTCCCGAAGACATCGAAATCCGGTCCGGTGAACGTCACCCGCACGAAATGCGGCGTCAGTCGCTGCACCTCGGCCACCGTGGCGGCATACGGGCGATACGCGGGACGGGTGGCGATCGCAGACGAAGAAGTCACACGGTAAGGGTAGCCTTACCTCTCAATCGGCGCCAAATCGGACGGCGCGGCCGTCACGCAGTGGCGTGATCGGCCGCCTCGTGAGCATGACCGAGACGGAGACCCGGCACCAGTGCACCGAGCGCGAGCACGACCGCGATCGCGAACACGGCCGGGAATCCGGCATCCGTCCCCACCAGTGCGGTGAAGACCAGCCCCATCACGGCGATCGACGACGCCGAGCCGACGGCGTCCGAGATCGACAGCGCGGACGAGTTGAACCCCTGGTTCTGCGTCGTCGAGTACGCGAGCGTCAGCACGGTGAGCCGCGGGTACATGAGACCCATGCCGCCGCCCGCCAGAGCCCACCCCCCGATGAGCACCGCGGGGTGCAGCCCGAGGAGCGCCGTGCTCGCCGCGATGACCAGCGAGGTGACGAGCAGCGCGGTACCGACGAGCGTGATGCGCGCGTTGCCGATCCGGTCGCCGAACCGCCCCTGCACATCGGCTGCGGCCGCCCATGCCAGCGCTGCCGCCGTGAGGCCGAGCCCTGCCCAGGTGGGCGAGAATCCGTAGTCGTCGATGAGCAGGTAGGGCACGTAGATCTCGGCGCCGAACAGCGCACCGGCGATCAGTCCCCGCATGAGCACGACGCTCGGCAGACCGCGGGCGGCCACCAGTGTGCCGCGCGGCAGGAGCGGCCGCGACGCGAGTGCGATGACGACGACGGATGCCGCCACCGCCGCCCAGGCCCACGTCCCCAGCTCCCCCGCCAGGCTGAGACCCAGTGCGCCCACCGCCACGGCCACGGCGCAGGCGAGGCGCGGCGCGACGCGCGACGTCGCCGGCTCGTCTGTGTGCAGCGGGAGGCCGTGCAGGCGCACGACCACCATTGCGAAGGCGACCACGGTGAGTGCGGCGACCCCGAGGAAGACCCATCGCCAGTGGAGGAACTCGGTGACGGCTCCGGCCAGGAACGGGCCGATGAGCGAGGGCACCACCCACGCCGCCGAGAAAGCGGCGAACACGCGGCCGTGCATCGCGCCCGGATACACGCGGGCGACGACGACGTACAGCGCCACCGTCTGCCCGCCGGTGCCGAGGCCCTGCACCAGCCGCCCGGCGACCAGCGCCGGCATCGTGAGGGCGAGGCCCGAGATCAGCAACCCGACGACGAACAGTCCCACGGCCGTGCTCAGCGGTGCGAGCACACCGCCGCGGTCGCACCAGGCGCCGACCGCCACCATGCCGATGACGCTCGTGGCGAGCGTCCCGGCGAACGCCACGGCGTAGAGCCGCTCACCGTCGAGGTCGGCGCTCACCACGGGCATCACGGTGGTGACCGCGAGCGACTGCATCGCGGCGAGGAAGATCAGCGCCACAGCGCCGACGGTCACCCACACGTAGCGGGCGCTCCAGATGCCGGTCGAGGTTCCGGCCACGCCGGCGCCGCTCATGACCTGGCCAGGGCGCCGATACGCTCCACCGCCTCGCGCAGCAGCTCCGGCGCGCAGCCGAAGTTGATCCGCACGTGGCCGGCGCCCTCGGCTCCGAACAGCGGCCCATGGTGCAGTGCCACCTTCGCGTCGCGCAGCACCTTCACCGCGGGATTGTCTCCCCAGCCGTAGGCCGACAGGTCGACCCACGCCAGGAAGCCGGCGTCGGGCGGCAGGTAGCGCGCCCGCGGCACGTGCTCGGCCAACAGCTCCGCCAGCAGCAGGCGGTTGGCGTCCAGAGCGGCCAGCAGACTCCCGAGCCACTCGTCGCTCTCGGGCGAGTAGGCGGCGACGTTCGAGAGCGCGCCGAACAGACCGGTGCGCCACTCGACCTCCCACGGCAGCGAGCGCAGCGCGGCGCGCTGCGTGTCGCCGCCGGCGACCATCACCGCGCACTTGAGGCCCGCGAGGTTGAATGTCTTGCTGGCGCTCGTGACCGCGTATCCGACCCGCCGTGCCGCCTCGGAGGCGGCCAGGAAGGGGATGAAGGCGGTCGGCGCGTAGGTCAGGGGTCCGTGGATCTCATCGCTGACCACGGTCGCGCCGAACCTTTCGGCCACTTCGGCCAGCGCCGCCAGGCTCTCCCTCGTGTGAACGGTGCCCGTCGGATTGTGCGGGTTGCACAGCAGCACGGCCCGTGCGCCGCCCGCGAGAGCCGCCTCCACGCCGGGGAGATCGATCGCCCAGCCGGCCTCGGTCGCCGCGAGCGGAACGCGCTCGACCACGCCGCCGGCCTCTTCGACGGTGTCGTAGAACGGCGGGTAGACGGGAGGCATCACCACGACACGGTCGCCGGGCTCGATGACCTTGCGGAGGATCTCGACGACACCCATCATCACGTCGCCCGTCCAGAAGACGTCGGACGGATCGACGCTCCACCCCCAGCGACGCTCCGCGAAGCCTGCGAAGGCCTCGCGGACGCCAGGGTCGGGCGGCGTGTAGCCGGTGTCGCCGAGCTGCACCGCGCGCGTCAGCACGCGCGTGATCTCGGGAGCCAGCGCGTAGTCCGTCTCGGCCACGAAGAACGGCAGCACGTCCTCCCCGTACTTCCGCCACTTCGTGCTCGTGCGCTGACGCAGCTCGTCGAGGGGCAGTGCTTGCAGGGGGGTGACGCTCACTCTTCGACCCTATCGAGCGACGGCGACAGGGCGCCGCCGCCGCGTCACCGTCGGAAACGCGCGCGCATGACCCCCGTGCCTGCGAACGTCGTCAGGCGTTGGCGAGCAGGTAGGACGTGAGCGAGTCATCGATCGCCGCGAGTCTCTCGGCGCGCGTCCGGACGTCGGTGCGCAGCGCCTCGATCTGCTCCAGCAGTGCGGGGCACGCCGATTCGGACCGTTCTCCGACGGTGCAGGGCAGCACCTCCGTGATCAGCGAGGTCGGAAGGCCGATGTCGAGGAGGGAGCGAATGGTCTCCACGACGGCGACGGAGTTCTCGGGATACACCCGGTAGCCGTTTGGCAGACGGTCCGACGTCAACAGCCCTTGCTGTTCGTAATAGCGCAGCGACCGGACGCTCGCTCCGGTTCGACGGCTCAGCTCTCCGATCTGCACGGCTCCTCCTCGCCTCCCGATGCCTGACTTGACCCTGACATCAGTGTCAGACTCTAGCCTGCCGACATGACGACGACATCACGCCCCGCATCGCCCTCGCGCACCCGCCTCGCCACCCCGCTCACTCCGCCACCCGATCTCACCGGTCGTCGCGCCGTCGTCACCGGCGGCACCAGCGGCCTCGGCCTCGTGACGGCGCGGTCATTCGCCTCCTGGGGCGCCGCCGTGGTCGTCGGAGCGCGCGATGTCGAGCGGGCCGGCGCGGTGCGTCGACGACTGCTCGACGACCTCGGTCTCTCCGACGACCGAGTGACCGTCGCGCCCCTGGATCTGCTGGATCTGGATTCCGTCGATCGCTTCGCGCGCGTCGCCGCCGCCGCACCGGTGGATCTGCTCGTGCTCAACGCCGCGACCAGCAGCGTCCCGTTCCGGACCAGCCGCGAGGGCATCGAGAGCCAGTTCGCCACGAACCACCTCGGACACTTCGCCCTCACCGGTCACCTGCTCGATCAGCTCGAGGCCGGCCGGGATGCGCGCGTCGTCACCGTCTCGTCGGCGCTCTACACGCGGGGGGCCCTCGATCTCGATCATCTGCGCGACGCCGCCGGCTACTCGCCGGGGCGCGGATACCTCCGCGCGAAGCTCGCGAACACGATGTTCGCCGTGGACCTCGAGCGCCGGCTCCGCCGGGCGGGGAGCGGCATCCGCAGCTACGCCGCGCACCCCGGCATGGCGAGGACGCCCCTGCACGGCACGTACCCGTCCGCGACGACGCGCGCCGTCACCGCGCTGCTGGCGCGAGCCATCGGCCGTGAGCCCGAGCCCGCGGACGCCGGCATCCTCACCGCAGCCACCGGGACCGTGACGCCCGACCTGTTCTGGGGGCCCGTCGGCTCGAAGACGCGACCCGACATCGAGGGCGTGCCGTTCGCGCCGGTCGCCACCGATGAGCGTGCCGCCGACCGCCTGTGGAACGCGTCGATGGCGCTCTCGACACGCCGCTACCTGGCGGACTAGGCGCGCCGGGGGCCTGGCGTCAGATCGCGAAGCCGAGCGCGCGCATCATGTCGCGCCCGTCGTCCGTGATGCGCTCCGGGCCCCACGGCGGCATCCACACCCAGTTGATGCGGAACCGCTCGACGATGTCGTCCAGTGCCTGTGCGGTCTGCTCCTCGAGCACGTCGGTGAGCGGGCAGCCGGCCGAGGTGAGGGTCATGTGGATGACCAGCGCGTCGTTCTCGTCGTCCCATGCGAGGTCGTAGATGAGGCCGAGGTCGACGACGTTGATCCCGAGCTCCGGGTCCATGACGTCCTTGAGAGCCTCGGTCACCTCGTCGTACTTCTCGGAAGTGAGGGTCGCCGTCATAGGTCGATCCTACGCTTCGCCGGCGACGGGGGCCCCGGCCGGCTCTTCTTCGCCCGCGGGCAGGAAGCGGTCGTAGCCCTCGTCCTCGAGGCGGTCGGCCAGCTCGGGGCCGCCCTCCTCGACGATGCGCCCCTGCACCATGACGTGCACGAAATCGGGGTGGATGTAGCGCAGGATGCGCGTGTAGTGCGTGATCAGCAGCACGCCGAGGTCGTTGTCGGCCTTCGCGCGGTTGACGCCCTCCGAGACGATCTTCAACGCGTCGACGTCGAGACCGGAATCCGTCTCGTCGAGCACGGCGATCTGCGGCTTGAGCAGTTCGAGCTGCAGGATCTCGTGGCGCTTCTTCTCGCCGCCCGAGAAGCCCTCGTTGACGTTGCGCTGCGCGAACTTGGGGTCCATGCGCAGGTTCTTCATCGACGCCTTGACGTCCTTGGTCCAGGTGCGGATCGAGGGCGCCTCGCCGTCGATCGCGGTCTTCGCGGTGCGCAGGAAGTTCGTGACGGTCACGCCCGGGATCTCGACCGGGTACTGCATCGCCAGGAACAGCCCCGCACGTGCCCGCTCGTCGACCGACATGGCGAGGACGTCCTCGCCGTCGAGGCTGATCGAGCCGCTCGTGACGTTGTACTTCGGGTGACCGGCGATCGTGTAGGCGAGCGTCGACTTGCCCGACCCGTTGGGGCCCATGATCGCGTGGGTCTCACCCGTGCGGATCGTCAGCGACAGACCGTTGAGGATCGGCGTGGTGCCGGCATCCGTCTCGACCGTCACATGGAGGTCGCGGATCTCGAGAACAGACATTTCTTCAGTACCTTCTTCAGTTCACTTCGAGCGTGACGGTCGCGTCGACGAGCACATCATCGCCGTCGACGGTGACCGCGAACACCGGGACCGGCTCGTACGCGGGGAGGTTGAGGGGCTTGCCGGTGCGCAGCGAGAACGCCGAGCCGTGGGCCCAGCACTCGAGCGAGTCGCCGTCGACGAAGCCCTCGGAGAGCGAGATGTCGCCATGGGTGCAGACATCGCCGATGGCGTGCACCTCGCCGCTGGAATCGAGCACGAGGGCGATCGCGACGCCGTCGATCTCGACGCGGCGCGCCTCGTCCTGGACGAGGTCGCTGAGGGCGCATACGCGTTGCGCGGTCATCGTGCGGTCTCCTTGGCGAGTTCTTCCTCGATGGCGGAGATCAGCTCCGCCTCGAGGTCTGCGACACCGATCTTCTGCACGATCTCGGCGAGGAAGCCGAGCACGACCAGCCGCCGAGCCTCGTCCTCGGCGATGCCGCGGGCCTGCAGGTAGAACAGCTGCTCGTCGTCGAAGCGCCCGGTGGCGCTCGCGTGGCCGGCGCCGCGGATGTCGCCGGTCTCGATCTCCAGGTTCGGGATCGACTCGGCGCGGGCGCCTTCGGTGAGGACCAGGTTGCGGTTGGCCTCGTACGAGTCGGTGCCCACGGCATCCGGTCCGATGAGGACGTCGCCGATCCACACGGTGCGTGCCGCCGCACCCTGCAGCGCACTCTTGTAGAGCACGTCGCCCGAGGTCTCGGCGCCCTTGTGGTGCAGGTACACCTGGCTCTCGAGGTGCTGCCCCGAGTCGGAGTAGCTGAGTCCGTAGAGCTCGGCGCGCGAGCCGGCACCGGCGAGCTCCACCGTCGGGTTGACGCGCACGACGCCGCCGCCGAAGCTCACGACGACGTGGCGGAGCGTGGCATCGCGCTCGACGCGGGCCTGGTGGGAGGCCACGTGCACGGCGTCGTCGTCCCACCGCTGCACGGTCACGAGTTCGAGGTGTGCGCCCTCGCGCACGATGATCTCGACGTTCTGCGCGTGCTGGGCGGTGCCGCTGTGGCGGAACACCACGGTGGCGTGCGAGTTCGCCTGCGCCTCGACCACGACGTGGGCGTGCGCCAGGCCACCGGTGCCCGTGAGCGAGACCACGATGGGCTCGGCGTACTCGGCGCCGGCCGGGATGCGCAGCAGCGGCGCCTCGGTCTCCTGCTTCCAGGCGATCGCGCTCGGCAGGTCCTCGGGACGGAACACCTCGCCGCGGGGCGCGGTGCCGACGGTCAGGCGCTCCTGCACCAGGCTCGCCGGGGCGTCGACATCGACCTGGATGATGCCGTGCGGCCCAGCCTCGTCGACGAACAGCGGCTGGACCTTGGCGGTCGGCGTGTGCTTCCAGTTGACCTCACGGCCGGTGGGCACCTCGAAGTCGGCGGGGTCGAACGACCAGGGACGCTCGGAGCGGGTCTGAACCGGCACGAATGCACCGGCGCCATCGGTGTGGCCCTTCGCGCCGGGAATGGTGGGGGCCTCGGTGGTGGGGCTCATCTAGCCGACGGATCCTTCCATGCCCATCTCGATGAGCTTGTTGAGTTCGAGCGCGTACTCCATGGGCAGCTCACGGGCGATCGGCTCGATGAAGCCGCGCACGATCATCGCCATGGCCTCGTCTTCCGGCATCCCGCGGCTCATGAGGTAGAAGAGCTGCTCCTCGCTGACCTTGGAGACCGTCGCCTCGTGGCCCAGCTGCACGTCGTCGACGCGGATGTCGATCGCCGGGTACGTGTCGGAACGTGAGATCGTGTCGACCAGCAGCGCGTCGCAGCGCACGGTGTTCGCCGAGTGGTGCGCGTTCGCATCCACGCGGACCTCGCCGCGGTAGCCGGCGCGGCCGCCGCCACGGGCGATCGACTTCGACACGATCGACGACTGCGTGTACGGCGCCATGTGGATCATCTTCGCGCCGGCGTCCTGGTGCTGACCCGGACCGGCGAAGGCGACCGACAGCGTCTCGCCCTTGGCGTGCTCGCCCATCAGGAAGATCGACGGGTACTTCATCGTGACCTTCGAGCCGATGTTGCCGTCGATCCACTCCATCGTCGCGCCCTCGTGCGCCACGGCGCGCTTGGTGACGAGGTTGTAGACGTTGTTGGACCAGTTCTGGATCGTCGTGTAGCGAACGCGGGCGTTCTTCTTGACGATGATCTCGACCACGGCCGAGTGCAGCGAATCGCTCTTGTAGATCGGGGCGGTGCAGCCCTCGATGTAGTGCACGTAGGAGCCCTCGTCGGCGATGATGAGCGTCCGCTCGAACTGGCCCATGTTCTCGGTGTTGATGCGGAAGTACGCCTGAAGCGGGATCTCGACGTGCACGCCCGGCGGCACGTAGACGAACGAGCCGCCCGACCAGACGGCGGTGTTGAGCGCCGCGAACTTGTTGTCGCCGGCCGGGATGACCGTGCCGAAGTACTCCTCGAAGAACTCGGGGTGCTCGCGCAGCGCGGTGTCGGTGTCCATGAAGATGACACCCTGCTTCTCGAGCTCTTCGTTGATCTGGTGGTAGACGACCTCGGACTCGTACTGCGCCGCGACACCGGCGACGAGGCGTGCGCGCTCGGCCTCGGGGATGCCGAGCTTCTCGTACGTGTTGCGGATGTCTTCGGGAAGCTCTTCCCACGACCCCGCCTGCTTCTCGGTCGAGCGCACGAAGTACTTGATGTTGTCGAAGTCGATCTCGCTGAGGTCGGCGCCCCAGGTCGGCATCGGCTTGCGACCGAAGAGCTGATAGCCCTTCAGCCGGGTCTTCAGCATCCATTCGGGCTCGTCCTTGAGCGTGGAGATGCCACGCACGACGGACTCGTCGATGCCGCGCTTCGCCACGGCACCCGCGGCGTCGGCATCATGCCACCCGAACTCGTAGACGCCCAGGCTGTCCAGCTCCGGGCGGTCGATCAGCACATCAGACATCGTCACGTTCTCCTCCGGGTCCTAGCGGTGTGATCCGCCCCGGCATCCGCGATCTCCGGTGGAGATACCGGAGGGGGGATGCCGCTTCTCGGGCCCTCTCAAGCGGCGCCGATCATCGCGCCTAGACTGTCAGTGGTGCGCGGTGCGAGGAACTGCACCGCCACCGACCCCTCGATTCTACAGGTTCCACCCCGACGCGGACGCGCCCCGTACGTCTCGCACGGCTTCAGGAGCCTCTGCCAGGAGGCGACCACACGCATGTCCGCGCCACAGTCCACGACGACCGCCCCCGGAATCCGGCAGCGCTTCTGGCTCTGGCTGCCGGATCGGGTGGACCGCCGCGTCATCGCAGCGGCGTGGGCGACGCTGGTGGTGCAGATCGGCATCGTCGGAACCGGCGGTCTGGTGCGCCTCACCGGATCGGGTCTCGGCTGCGACACCTGGCCGCGGTGCAACGAGGACTCGTTCGTCCCGGTCCCCGAGGTCTCGGGGGTGCACGGCTTCATCGAGTTCGGCAACCGCCTGCTGACCTTCGTGCTGGTGGCGGTCGCGATCATCATGTTCCTTTTCGTGGTACGCATGCGCCGCGAGCGTCGTGACCTGTTCTGGCTCTCGCTGCTGATCGGCCTCTACGTGCCGGTGCAGGCGGTCATCGGCGGCATCACCGTGCTGACCGACCTCAACCCCTACGTGGTGGGACTGCACTACTTCGCCTCGGTGCTGCTGGTGGCGCTGTCGGCGGTGCTCGTCGTGCGCGTCTATGCCGAGCCCGGTCCGCGCGTGCGCGCGGTGCCGCGGTGGTACGCGGCGGTGACCCACGTCACGACGGCGTTCGTCCTCCTCACGGTCGTCGTCGGCATCCTGGTGACCGGCTCCGGACCGCATGCCGGCGATGGCGGCGCCGCACGCAACGGCCTGAACCCCGAGCTCATGCAGCACATCCACGCGTGGCCGGCCTACATCACGTTCGCGCTCACCCTCGTGCTCGTCGCCGGCTCGTGGCGCACTCCCCCGGCACTCCGCCTGCGCCTGTGGACGCTGCTCCTGCTGGGCGTCGAACTCGTCCAGATCGCGGTCGGTCTCTGGCAGGCGCGCACAGGTCTGCCGATCGTGCTGGTCAACATCCACATGGTGCTGGCCGTCGGCCTCGTCGCCGCGATGACCGCCGTCGTGATGCATCTGAAGGCGCCCGCGCGCGAGCCCGTCCACAGCTGATCCATAGCAACCGGATTGGCGTCGCACGGACTCCTTTGCCAGGGTGGGATGCCGCGGCCACCACGGGTCGCGCATCCCGAGGAGTGATCGACACATGTCCACCCGTCCCCGTCTCATCCGCAGCATCCCGTTCTGGGGCCTCGTCGTCGTCTCCCTGGCGACCGCCGCCGGCGGCTGGTACATCACCACCACCAAGATCGCCTCGATGACGACGACCCTGACCGACGGCACCGCGACCGGCGTCGACGTCTACGTCGGCCAGTCGATCGCGCAGCTCGGCGGCATCCTCATCGGCGCCGGCGTCATCGGCATCCTCCTCGCCCTCGCCATCGCCGCCCTCTCGACGCTGCGCCCGCAGGCACCGGTGGAGGTCGTCGAGCCCATCGACTGGAGCGCCGAGACCGAGACCGCCGCGGCCGCGCCGGAGGCGTCCGAGCCGGTACGGGCCGACGCGCCCGTCGAGGCCGAGCCGGTCGTCGAGGCCGACGCCCCCGTCGCCTCGCGCTGACACGACGACGAAGCCGCAGGGAGCCTCGTGCTCTCTGCGGCTTCGTCGTATTCGCGTGCGGCGGGGCCGTCAGACGCGCGACCGAGCCTGCGCGGTCTGGTCGCGAAGCCGCTGCCGCTCCGCTTCGCTCCCGGCGAGCCGGGCGGCCTCCGCGTAGGCGTCGGCCGCCTCGGACCAGCGACCGAGATCCATCAGGAACGCCGCCCTCGCGGCGGGGAGGTACGGGTAGCGCGCGAGCGCAGGATCGCCCCCGACGGCGTCGACCGCGGCCAGCCCGGCCGCGGGTCCGTCGCGCATGCCGACCGCGACAGCGCCGTTGAGAGCGACCACGGGACTCGGCCAGGCGTGAGCGAGGAGCCGGTAGAGGTCGGCGATCCGCGTCCAGTCGGTGTCGGCCCAGGTGGGCGCCTGCGCGTGCACGGCGGCGATCGCGGCGGAGATCGCAAAGCGGTCCACCGCTCCCGCCGACGCTGTCGCGAGCAGGGCGAGCCCCTCATCGATGAGCGCACGGTCCCAGCGCGCGCGATCCTGATCGGCGAGCAGCGCGTCACGCGTGTCACGGCGGGCGTCGATGAGCAACATGAGCGCGAGCAGCCCCGCCACCGAGCGATCGGCGGGCAGCAGTCCGCGCAGCATCCGGGTGAGCGCGATGGCCTCCTCCACCAGGTCCGTCCGGACGACGGCGTCCCCCGAGGGCGGCGCGTGCCCGACGGTGAAGACGAGGTACAGCACGTCGCAGACCACCCCGACGCGCTCGGGGAGCTCCCTCGCGTCCGGCACGCGGAACGGGATGCGTGCCGTCGCGATCTTGCGCTTCGCGCGCGTCACCCGCGCCGCCATCGCGGACTCGCCCACGAGGAAGGCCGCCGCGATGTCGGCGGTCGACACGCCGCACACCAACCGCAGCGTGAGGGCGACCTGCGCCTCGCGAGCGAGGGCGGGGTGGCAGCAGGTGAAGATCAGCCGCAGCCGATCGTCCGAGTGCCACGACGCGCCATCGTCCGGCACGTCCTCCCGCACGAGAAGCGGGAGGCGGCGCCGGAGGGCCGACTCCCGCCGCAGCACATCCCTCGCCCGGTTGGCGGCCACCGTCGTCAGCCACGCACCGGGACGGTCCGGGATGCCGCGCCTCGGCCAGAGATCGACCGCTCGCGTGAACGCCTCCTGCGCGCACTCCTCGGCGAGGTCGAGGTCGCCGGTGAGCCGCGCTGTCGTCGCGACGACAGCCGCCCACTCGGAGCGGTGCGCCTCCGCGAGAGCATCATGCACGACCTGGAGATCCTGCGCCGCCGACGGGCCGGATGCCGGGGACACGGACACCATCACAATCAGGAGTGGTCGACCAGCGGCTGCACCTGCACCCCGCCGTGGCCCTCGGAGGTCTCATGCAGCAGTCCGGCCAGGCTGAGCGCCGCGTCGAGATCGGGCACGTCGACGAGGTAGAACCCGCCGAGGACCTCCTTCGTCTCCAGGAAGGGGCCGTCCGTCACGAGGGGCCGCTCCCCACCGGGGCGCAGGGTGGTCGCCATCCGGCTCGACTCCAGCTCCCCCGATGAGATGATCGCGGAGCCGGCGCGCTCGCGGAACTCGGCGTGGCCGGCGTCGACCGCCCGCCTCTCGTCCTCGCTGCGCGCATCCCACTGCGCCTCATCGCCGTAGATCAGGATCAGATACTGCGCCATGTCGTCCTCCTTCGGGTCGAGAGGCACCGTGCCCCTCATCCATCCGACGAACGAGCCCCCGTCCGAATCGACGGGGTCGTGGAATCAGAACGGCAGCAGCGGGTCGACCGCGATCGCGACGAAGAGCAGCGTCAGGTACGTGATCGAGGCGTGGAACACGCGCATGGGGCGCGGCTCGGTGCCCTGCACCGCGCGGTGGTAGAGCACGTGCGACTCGTAGATGAACCAGCCGCCGAAGACCACTGCCGACACCGTGTACACGAGGCCCATGCCCGCGACAGGGATGAGCAGCAGCGAGCAGACGACGGTGGCCCACGCGTAGAGGATCACCTGGAGGCCCACCTGGGAGCCGCCGCGCGTCGCGCCGAGCATCGGCACCTGGACGTTCTCGTACTGGTCCTTGTACTTCATCGACAGCGGCCAGTAGTGCGGCGGGGTCCAGAGGAACACGAGCGCGAACAGGATCACCGGAGGCCAGGCGAGGGAGCCGGTCACGGCGGTCCAGCCGATGAGCACCGGGAAGCAGCCCGCGATGCCGCCCCACACGATGTTCTGCTCGGTGCGGCGCTTGAGGATCATCGTGTAGATCACGACGTAGAAGAAGATCGCGACGGCCGACAGCGTCGCAGCCAGCCAGTTCGTGGTGAGCCAGAGCCAGACGGTGGAGAAGACCGCGAGCGACCACGCGAAGACCAGGGCGCCGCGAGGCGAGACCTCGCCGGTCACCAGCGGACGGTTCACCGTGCGCTGCATGTGGGCGTCGATGTCCCGATCGAGGTACATGTTGAATGCGGCGGCCGAGCCGGCGCTGGCCGTGCCGCCGATGACGGTCGCGACGACGAGCCAGATGTTCGGGAAGCCGCCGTCGGCGAGGATCATCACCGGAACCGTCGTGACCAGCAGCAGTTCCAGTACGCGCGGCTTCATCAGCGCGACGTAGGCGCGGACCGTGCGACCGAAGCTCTGCCGGGGTCGGCGAGGTGCCTCGTGGCCGCCCGACCGCGTGGGTCGGGCCGCAGCTCCGGCCGTCTTCGTGCTGTCCATGGCCCCCGCAATCGCCGCCTGCAGATTCGCCACAAGTCTAGGGCATCGGCGTGTCGCGGCCCGCGCCGGGCCGACGCCGGGCGGCATCCCGGGCGGCGCCGGGGACGGATCACATCGCCGCGCGACGCGCGGTGAGCAGAACGTGACGCCGGCGACACCGGGATGTCATCCACCGCATCCGGCGCTTCGCAAGACTGCGTCACATACACGTCTCGCATGGCCTCGGGGGCCTACCCCTTCGCTATGCTGAGATACACGCGCGCCCGTCGCCGATTCCCCCTTCTCCATCCGGACAAGGGCCGCGAGCCGGCCACATTCTGGGCGCACCTCCTCGAGAAAGGCGGCCCGGTGTCGGAACTGCGTTGGGATGAGATCGATCGGCGCGCGGTGGACACTGCCCGCGTGCTGGCTGCGGATGCGGTGGAGAAGGTCGGCAACGGCCACCCCGGCACCGCGATGAGCCTGGCGCCGGCGGCGTACCTGCTCTACCAGCACGTGCTGCGCCACGACCCCGCCGACACCCACTGGGTCGGTCGTGACCGGTTCATCCTGTCGGCCGGGCACTCCTCTCTCACCCAGTACGTGCAGCTCTACCTCGGCGGGTTCGGCCTCGAGCTCGACGACCTGAAGGCGCTGCGCACCTGGGGCTCGCTCACACCGGGACACCCGGAGTACGGGCACACCAAGGGCGTCGAGATCACGACCGGCCCGCTCGGCCAGGGCCTCGCCTCCTCGGTCGGCTTCGCCTACGCCGCCCGCTACGAGCGGGGTCTGTTCGATCCGGACGCCGCCGCCGGCACGTCCCCGTTCGACCACCACATCTACGTGATCGCCGGCGACGGCGATCTTCAGGAGGGCATCACCTCCGAGGCCTCCTCGCTGGCCGGCCACCAGGCCCTGGGCAACCTCATCGCGATCTACGACTCCAACCAGATCTCGATCGAGGACGACACCAACGTCGCCTTCACCGAGGACGTCGCGAAGCGCTACGAGGCCTACGGCTGGCAGGTGCAGGTCGTCGACTGGAAGAAGACCGGCGAGTACGTCGAAGACGTCGCGGAGCTGTATGCGGCGCTCGAGGCGGCCAAGGGCGAGACGGCGAAGCCGTCGCTCATCATCCTGCGCACGATCATCGGCTGGCCGTCGCCCGGCAAGCAGAACACCGGCAAGATCCACGGTTCGGCGCTCGGCGCCGACGAGCTCGCGGCGACCAAGAAGGTCCTCGGCTTCGACCCCGAGCAGTCCTTCGTCGTGGCGGACGACGTGCTCGCGCACACCCGCGCACTGAAGGATCGCGCCGCCGAGGCTCGCGCCGCCTGGCAGGAGTCGTTCGACGCCTGGGCTGCCGCGAACCCCGAGCGCAAGGCGCTGTTCGACCGGCTCGAAGCCGGCGAGCTGCCGGAGGACGTGGCATCCGCACTCCCCTCGTTCGAGGCCGGCAAGGACGTCTCCACGCGCGCCGCGTCGGGCATCGTGATCAACGCCCTGGCCGCGGAGCTGCCCGAGCTGTGGGGCGGCTCCGCCGACCTCGCCGAGTCCAACCTGACGACGATCAAGGACGCGAAGTCGTTCATCCCGTCGGAGTGGTCGACGCACGAGTGGGCGGGCGACCCGTACGGCCGCGTGCTGCACTTCGGCATCCGCGAACACGCGATGGGCGCCATCGTCAACGGCATCAAGCTCCACGGACCGACCCGCCCGTTCGGCGGCACGTTCCTGATCTTCAGCGACTACATGCGCCCCTCGGTGCGGCTGGCAGCGCTGATGGACATCCCGTCGATCTTCGTATGGACGCACGACTCCGTCGCGCTCGGCGAGGACGGCCCGACCCACCAGCCGGTCGAGCAGCTCGCGACCCTGCGCGCCATTCCGAACTTCACCGTGGTGCGGCCGGCCGATGCGAACGAGACCTCCGCCGCGTGGCTCGAGATCCTGCGCCGCAAGGGCGGCCCGACGGGCATCGCGCTGACCCGCCAGAACATCCCGGTGTTCGAGCGGGGCGCGGCCGAGGCATCCGATGATGTCTTCGCGTCGACGGACGGTGTCGCGAAGGGCGCGTACGTCCTCGCCGAGGCCCCGGGCGGCACGCCCGACGTCATCCTGATCGCGACCGGGTCAGAGGTGCAGCTCGCCGTCTCCGCCCGCGAGACGCTCGCCGCCGAGGGCGTGAACGCCCGCGTGGTGTCGGCACCCTCGCTGGAGTGGTTCGACGAGCAGGACGCCGCGTACCGCGAGTCGGTCCTCCCCGCCGCGGTCAAGGCGCGCGTGTCGGTCGAGGCCGGCTCGGCGCTCACCTGGCGCGGCATCGTCGGCGACGCCGGCCGCTCCGTCGCGATCGACCACTTCGGTGCATCGGCCGACTACAAGACCCTGTTCCAGAAGTTCGGCATCACCGCCGACGCCGTCGTCGAGGCCGCCCGCGATACCATCGCGGCCGCCGCGGCGCAGTAAGCACGAGGAGAAGGCAGCATGAGCACCCCCACTGAGAAGCTGGTCGCCGAGGGCGTGAGCATCTGGCTCGACGACCTGTCCCGCGAGCGCATCACGTCGGGCAATCTGACCGAGCTGATCTCGACGCGCAACGTCAGCGGCGTGACGACCAACCCGACGATCTTCCAGGGCGCCATCGGCGGCGGCGGTCACTCGTACGCCGCGCAGATCTCGGAGCTCGCCGCGGCGGGCGCCTCCGTCGACGACGCCATCTTCGCCGCGACCACGGACGACGTGCGCGACGCGGCCGACATCTTCCGCCCGGTCTACGACGCGACGGACGGCGTCGACGGCCGCGTGTCGATCGAGGTCTCCCCCGACCTCGCCCACGACACCGACGCGACGATCGCCCAGGCCAAGGAGCTGTGGGCGAAGGTCGACCGCCCCAACGTCCACATCAAGATCCCCGCGACGAAGGCCGGGCTGCCGGCGATCACCGCCGTGCTGGCCGAGGGCATCTCGGTCAACGTGACGCTGATCTTCAGCCTGGAGCGCTACGCGGCGGTCATCGAGGCCTACCTCGCGGGCCTCGAGCAGGCTCAGGCGAACGGCCACGACATCTCCCGCATCCACTCGGTGGCGTCGTTCTTCGTCTCGCGCGTGGACACCGAGGTCGACAAGCGGCTCGTGGCCATCGGCACCGACGAGGCCACCGCCCTCAAGTCGCTCGCCGGCGTCGCGAACGCCCGGCTCGCGTACGAGCTGTTCGAGCAGGAGTTCGCCACCGATCGCGCGAAGGCGCTGACGGATGCCGGCGCACACCTGCAGCGGCCGCTGTGGGCGTCGACCGGCGTCAAGGACCCGTCGCTTCCCGACACCCTGTACGTCACCGAGCTCATCGCACCCGGCACCGTGAACACCATGCCGGCGAAGACGCTCGAGGCGACCTTCGACCACGGTCAGATCGCCGGTGACGCCGTCACGGGCACCTACGCCGCCGCGCACGAGGTCTTCGACCGCCTGGCTGCGGTCGGAGTGGACTTCGCCGACGTCACCCAGGTGCTCGAAGACGAAGGCGTCGACAAGTTCATCGCCTCCTGGCACGACCTGCAGGGCACCGTCAAGACGGCCCTCGAGGACGCGCTCCAGGCCACCCGATGACCTTCGACATCCACCTCAGCGGACACGTCAAGTCCGTCGTCGAGGCGACACTGCCCGAGCTCGTGTCGAGCCTCGTGGCATCGGGCATCACCGGCGGCGACGCCTCGTTGTGGGGTCCCGATGCCGAGGCCGAAGCATCGCAGCGCCTGGGGTGGGTCGAGGCGGTCAGCGTCTCGCGCCCGCTCGTCCCCGAGATCCTCGCTCTCCGCGAGCGGCTGCGCTCGCGGAACGTCACGCGGATCGTGCTCGCGGGCATGGGCGGCTCGTCGCTCGCCCCCGAGGTGATCGCGCAGACCTCCGGTGTGCCGCTGGTGATCCTGGATTCCACGGCCCCCGGCCAGGTGCTCGCGGCCATCGACGGCGATTCCCAGGCCGGCGACCTCACGCGCACCGCGCTGGTGGTGTCGTCGAAGTCGGGATCCACGGTCGAGACCGACTCCGCCAAGCGCGCGTTCGAGGCGGCGTTCCGCGACCTGGGCATCGACCCCGCCGAGCGCATCGTCGTGGTGACCGATCCGGGCTCGCCGCTGGACCAGGAGGCCCGCGCGGACGGGTACACCGTCTTCAACGCCGACCCGACGGTCGGCGGCCGCTACTCGGCCCTCACGGCCTTCGGTCTGGTGCCCGCGGGTCTTGCCGGCGTCGACATCTCCGAGCTGCTCGACGAGGCGGAGGCGACGCTGCTCGAGGTGTCCATCGACAGCCCCGAGAACCCCGCGCTGGTGCTGGCGGCCGCCATCGCCGGCGGCGAGCCTCGCAAGGACAAGCTGGGCCTCGTCACCGACGGCACGCACATCGTGGGTCTGCCCGACTGGATCGAGCAGCTCGTCGCCGAGTCGACGGGCAAGCAGGGCACCGGCATCCTGCCCGTCGTCCTGCTCCCGGTCTCCCCCGAGGTCGACGCGAAGCCGGCCGACCTGCAGGTGGTGCGCTTCGTCGACGAGGCGAAGCAGTTCCACCTCTTCGAGCACCACGAGGGCGAGCTGCTCGTCAGCGGCTCGCTGGGCGCCCAGCTGGTGGTCTGGGAGTATGCGACGGCGATCGCCGGGCGGATGCTGGGCATCAACCCCTTCGACCAGCCCGATGTCGAGTCCGCGAAGGTGGCCGCACGCGGTCTCCTCGACGCACGTCCCGAGCCCACGGCCCCGGCGTTCGCCGTGGAGGGCGTCGAGGTGCGCGTGTCGGACCCTGCACTCGCAGCGTCCGGAACGGTCGCCGGCGTGCTCGACGCGCTGTGGGCCCGCCTCCCCGAGGACGGCTACGTGGCGATCCAGGCGTACGTGAACCGGCTCGAGCTGTCGCAGCTGACCGGCTTGCGCGAGCTCGTCGCCGCCGACTCCGGTCGGCCCACGACGTTCGGCTGGGGACCGCGCTTCCTTCACTCGACCGGCCAGTTCCACAAGGGCGGTCCCGCGAACGGCGTGTTCCTCCAGATCCTCGAGCAGACCGACGTCGATCTCGAGATCCCGGGCCGGCCCTTCACCTTCGGCCAGCTCATCCAGGCGCAGGCAGCAGGAGACGCGGCCGTCCTCGCCGAAGGGCACGGCCGGCCCGTCGTGACCTTGACCCTCACCGATCCCCAGATCGAAGTGCTCTCGCTCTTCGAAGCGGCCCAGTAGGAGTTCGAACCCCACATGACCGTCGAGATCTCGCGCGGGCACAACCCGTTGCGCGACCCCGAAGACCGCCGCCTCAACCGCATCGCCGGTCCGAGCGCGCTCGTCATCTTCGGCGTCACGGGAGACCTGTCCCGCAAGAAGCTCATGCCCGCCGTCTACGACCTCGCGAACCGCGGTCTGCTGCCTCCCGGGTTCGCGCTCGTCGGCTTCGCACGCCGCGACTGGGCCGACCAGGACTTCGCCCAGGTCGTGTACGACGCGGTGCGCCAGCACGCGCGCACCGAGTTCCGCGACGAGACGTGGCAGCAGCTGCTCCAGGGCATCCGCTTCGTCTCGGGAGAGTTCGACGACCCGGATGCCTTCCGTCGCCTGAAGGACACCGTCGACCGGCTCGACACCGACCGCGGCACGATGGGCAACCACGCGTTCTACCTGTCGATCCCGCCGAAGGCGTTCCCGCTGGTGGCCGAGCAGCTGAAGTCCTCGGGCCTCGTCGACGACACCGCCGACCAGCCCGACCGCTGGCGTCGCGTCGTCATCGAGAAGCCGTTCGGGCACGATCAGGAGTCGGCGCGCGCTCTCAACGACGTGCTGCGCTCGGCGTTCCCGACGGACTCGATCTTCCGCATCGACCACTACCTCGGCAAGGAGACGGTCCAGAACATCCTGGCCCTGCGCTTCGCCAACGAGCTGTACGAGCCGATCTGGAACCGCAACTACGTCGACCACGTGCAGATCACGATGGCCGAGGACATCGGCGTGGGCGGGCGCGCGGGCTACTACGACGGCGTCGGCGCCGCACGCGACGTGATCCAGAACCACCTGCTGCAGCTCATGGCGCTGACCGCCATGGAGGAGCCCATCTCGTTCGACGCGAAGGACCTCCGTGCCGAGAAGGAGAAGGTGCTCGCCGCCGTCACCCTGCCGGAGGACCTCGCCCGCTCGACCGCGCGCGGTCAGTACGCGGGCGGCTGGCAGGGCGGTGAGAAGGTGCTCGGCTTCCTCGAGGAGGACGGCATGAACCCTCACTCGACGACCGAGACCTACGCCGCCGTCACCCTCGAGGTGAACACCCGCCGCTGGGCGGGCGTGCCGTTCTACCTGCGCACCGGCAAGCGTCTGGGCCGCCGCGTCACCGAGATCGCCGTGGTCTTCAAGCGGGCGCCCGAACTGCTCTTCTCGCGCAGCCAGACGTCGGGTCAGGGTCAGAACGCCCTGGTGATCCGCGTGCAGCCCGACGAGGGCGTCACGATCCGCTTCGGCTCCAAGGTGCCCGGCGCCGGCGCCCAGGTGCGCGACGTGACCATGGACTTCGGCTACGGTCACGCCTTCACCGAGGCGAGCCCCGAGGCGTACGAGCGCCTGATCCTCGACGTGCTGCTCGGCGACCCGCCGCTGTTCCCGCGGCACGAAGAGGTCGAGCTCTCGTGGAAGATCCTCGACCCGATCGAGCGGTTCTGGGACGCGCAGGGCGGTCCCCTCGAACAGTACTCACCCGGGTCGTGGGGCCCGGACTCCGCGGACGAGATGCTCTCCCGCGATGGACGGACCTGGAGGCGCCCGTGATCGTCGATCTTCCCGACACCACCGTCAGCAAGATCTCGCGTGCGCTCGTCAACGTGCGTGAGGAGGGCGGCGCGGTCGCGCTCGGCCGCGTGCTGACCCTCGTCATCCTGACCCGTGAGGGCGCCGTCGAAGAGGTGATCGAGGCGGCGAACGACGCCTCGCGCGAGCATCCCATGCGCGTCATCGTGCTGCTGATCCCGGACGGTTACGACGCCGAGCCGCGTCTCGACGCGCAGATCCGCGTCGGCGGCGACGCCGGCGCGAGCGAGGTCGTGACCCTGCGGGCGTACGGCGACGCCGGCCACTCGAATCTCGAGAGCCTGGTGACCGGACTGCTCCTGCCCGACGCCCCCGTCGTGGTGTGGTGGCCGAACCGCACGCCCGACAACATCTCGAAGACCTCGATCGGCCGCATCGCACAGCGCCGGATCACGGATGCCGCGACGAAGTCCGACCCGTCGGCCTGGGTCGCGGGGCTCGGCGAGCAGTACGCGCCAGGCGACACCGACCTGGCGTGGACGCGCCTGACGCGCTGGCGCGAGCAGCTGGCCGCCATCCTCGACCAGCCGCCGTACGAGCCGGTCGTCGGCGTGCGGGTGCGGGGCGCGTCGGATTCGCCCTCCACCGCCCTTCTGGCGGCATGGCTGCGCCTCACTCTCGACGTGCCCGTCGACTGGGCGTATCTCGACGCCGAAGAGTGGCCGCACGGCATCAAGTCGGTCGCCCTGGTGCGTCCCAGTGGCGAGGTGCTGTTGGAGCGTCCGACGCCGGGCGTGGCGATCCTCACCCAGCCCGGACAGCCCACGCACGACCTCGCTTTCCCGCGCCGGACGCTGCGCGAATGCCTCGCCGAGGAGCTCCGTCGCCTCGACCCGGACGTCCTGTATGGTCGAGTGATCACCGAGGGCTGGCAGCTGCTCGACCCTCCGGCGACGAAGGGGACGCAGGCCTGATGGACGGTGCGCGGGTGACGGACAGGACGCAGACGGATGCCTGAGGGCTGGGCCGAGAAGCGCGTCATCATCAGTCCCGATCCCGCTGCGCTCGTCGATTCCGTCGCTCCGCGCTTCCTCAGCAGGGTCGCGAAACGCGTCGACGACGGCAAGCTCGCCCACGTCTCCCTCACGGGCGGATCGATGGGTGCGGCAGTCCTCGCTGCGGCAGGGCGCCATCCTCGTGCCGGCCGCATCGACTGGTCGCGGGTCCACTTCTGGTGGAGCGACGAGAGGTTCCTGCCCCTCGGGCACGCTGAGCGCAACGACCATCAGGCCCGCGAGGCGTTCCTCGACAGCCTGGAGATCCCGGCGGAGAACATCCACGCCGCCCGCGCCAGCGACGACGGGGTCGATCTCGATGGCGCCGCCGCCGCCTACGCCGAGGAGCTGGCCCGCTTCCCCGGCGCCGAAGGCCCCTGGCCGTCGTTCGATGTGTGCTTCCTCGGCGTCGGGCCGGACGGGCACATCGCGTCGCTCTTCCCCGACCGCGCCGAGATCCAGATCACGGATCGCTCCGTCGTCCCGGTGCGCGACTCCCCCAAGCCGCCGCCGGAGCGCATCACGATGACGCGTCCGGTCATCAACAGCTCCAAGCGCGTGTGGCTCGTGCTCTCGGGCCCCGACAAGGCGGCCGCCCTCGGGCTCGCCCTTGCCGGCGCGAGCTACGCGAGCGTGCCCGCGGCCGGGGCCAAGGGCCGCAAGCGCACGACGTTCTTCGTCGACCAGGCGGCCGCCGCGCAGGTGCCGCCCGAGCTCATCGACCGCGAGTACTGACGCGGGTCGACAGACAGAGACAGACGAAGAAGAGCGGATGCCTCGGCATCCGCTCTTCTTGTGTGTCTTGTCGCGCGTCAGCCCTGACCGCGGCGATCGCGCAGCTGCTGCAGAGCGTCGTCGAGAAGCGTCTCGGCTTCCTCTTCGGTGCGGCGCTCCTTCACGTAGGCGAGGTGCGTCTTGTACGGCTCGGTCTTCGCGAGAGCGGGAGGATTCTCCTTGTCGCGGCCGGCCGGCAGGCCCGAGTGGGGCGAGTCGATCGTCTCGGGGATCTCCTCTTCGGGAATGCCCGCGGCGAAGTAGCGGACCGTCTCGTTGCCCAGGGCGTCCCAGTACGAGATCGCCACGCGCTCGGCGTGGTAGCCGTGGTCCTGCTCGCCCATGGGGCCGGCACCGACGCGGGTGCCGCGGATCGCGTTGCCTCCGGTAGCCATCAGATGGCCTGGAACTTCGTGATCAGGCCGAGCGCCACGATCGAGGCGAACCACACCAGGGCGAGCACCACCGTGAACCGGTTGAGGTTGCGCTCGGCGAGGCCCGACGATCCGAGAGCGGACGTCATGCCGCCGCCGAACATGTCGGAAAGACCGCCACCGCGCCCCTTGTGGAGAAGGATGAGGAGGGTCAGCAGGAGACTCGTGATGCCGAGAAGCACCTGCAGGACGAACTCGAGGATCTGCACAGTCGTTGAAGCCTTTCGCTGCGATCGTTCGCCGATCGCACAAGGGTCAAGTATACGTGTACGACGGCGGGCGGCGGGGGGAACCCGCCCCCCCGCCGGTCGAAGGTCAGACGCCGACGTGCTTCTGGTAGCGGATGATCGCGGCGAACTCGTCGACGACGAGGCTCGCACCGCCGACCAGCGCACCGTCGACGTCGGGCTCCCGCATGAAGCTGGCGATGTTCGCGGCCTTCACCGAGCCGCCGTAGAGCACACGCGTGCGGGCCGCGGCATCCGCTCCGAGCTTCGCAGCGATCACCTCGCGGAGCTTCGCGCACACCTCCTGCGCCTGCTCGGGCGTCGCCGCCTGGCCGGAGCCGATCGCCCACACGGGCTCGTAGGCCACCACGATGTCCGCATCCGCCTTGACACCCTGCAGAGCAGCCTCGAGCTGACCGACCGGCACCGCACTCGCGCCGTGCTTCTCGAGGTCGTCGGCGGTCTCGCCCACGCAGATGACCGGGACGAGCCCGTGCTTCAGTGCGGCCTGCACCTTGGCGGCGACGATGTCATCGCCCTCGTGGTGGTACTCGCGACGCTCGGAGTGACCGATGATCACGTAGCGGTTGTCGAGCTTCGCGAGGAAGGCGCCCGACACCTCGCCGGTGTATGCACCGGAGTCATGGGACGAGATGTCCTGTGCACCGAGCGCGAACGGGATCTTGTCGGCGTCGAGCAGCGTCTGCACGGTGCGGAGGTCGGTGAACGGCGGGAAGACCGCCACCTCGACCGAGCCGTCCTCGTGCTTGGCGTCCTTGAGCGTCCAGTGCAGCTTCTGGACGAACGCGACAGCCTGCAGGTGGTCGAGGTTCATCTTCCAGTTGCCGGCGATCAGCGGGGTGCGACCGCGGCGCGAAGCGCTCGCTTCGGAATTGCTCACTGCCATCCGAGGACCTCCAGTCCGGGGAGCTTCTTGCCCTCGAGGAACTCGAGGCTGGCGCCGCCACCGGTCGAGATGTGACCGAACGCGTCGTCGTCGAACCCGAGCTGGCGGACCGCTGCGGCGGAGTCTCCGCCGCCGACGACCGACAGGCCGTCGACCTCGGTGAGCGCCTGCGCGACGGCCTTGGTGCCCGCCGCGAAGGGCGCGAGCTCGAACACCCCCATGGGGCCGTTCCAGAAGACCGTCTTCGAGCTGCGGACGAGGTCGGCGAATCGCGCCGCGGTGTCGGGACCGATGTCGAGCCCGAGACCGGATGCTCCGAACGGGGTGTCCTCGATCCGGTCGGCAGGAGTCACCACGTGCTCCGCGTCGGCGCCGAACTTCGACGCCACGACCACGTCCGTCGGCAGCACGAGTTCGACGCCCGACTCCTCGGCACGACGCATGTACTCGCGGACCGTGTCGAGCTGGTCGGCCTCGAGCAGGCTCGAGCCGACCTTGTGACCCTGGGCGGCGAGGAACGTGAACAGCATCCCGCCGCCGACGAGCAGCCGGTCGACGCGGGGCAGCAGGTGCGAGATGACACCCAGCTTGTCGCTGACCTTGGAGCCGCCGAGGACGACCGTGTAGGGCCGTTCCGGGTTCTCGGTGAGACGGTCGAGCACGTCCAGCTCGGTCGCGATCAGCAGGCCGGCCGCCGAGGGCAGGATCTCGGCGAGTTCGTACACCGAGGCCTGCTTGCGGTGGACGACGCCGAAGCCGTCCGAGACGAGAGCGTCGCCGAGGGCGGCGAGCTGTTCGGCGAACGCGCGGCGCTCCCCCTCGTCCTTCGCGGTCTCGCCCGGAGCGAACCGGAGGTTCTCGATCACTGCGACGTCGCCGTCCTCGAGGGCCGCGACGGCCTCCTGAGCGGACTCGCCGACGGTGTCGCGTGCGAACGCGACGGGCTTGCCCAGCAGCTCCGACAGCCGCTGGGCGACGGGCTCGAGGCTGTACTTGGCGTCGGGTGCCCCGTCGGGGCGGCCGAGGTGCGAGCAGACGACGAGCCGGGCGCCCTGGTTGATCAGGGCGTTGAGCGTGGGAAGGGATGCCCGCACACGGCCATCGTCCGCAATGACCGCGTCCTTGAGAGGAACGTTGAGGTCACAGCGGACGATGACGCGCTTGCCTGCGAGCGAACCCAGCGAATCGAGGGTGCGCAGAGCCATGGTGATCGCTTAGAGGCGCTCGGCCACGTACTCGGTGAGGTCGACGAGACGGTTGGAGTAGCCCCACTCGTTGTCGTACCACGCCGAGACCTTGACCAGGTTGCCGCTGACGTTGGTCAGCTCCGAGTCGAAGATCGACGAGTGCGGGTTGAGCTGGATGTCGCTCGAGACGATCGGGTCCTCGGTGTACTCGAGGTACCCCGCGAGACGCCCCTCGGCGGCAGCGGCCTTGTACGCCTCGTTCACCTGCTCGGCCGTGAGGCCCTCGGTCGGCGTGACGATGGTCAGGTCGACGATCGAGCCGGTGGGCACCGGCACACGGTACGAGGAGCCGCTCAGCTTGCCGTTGAGCTCCGGGAGGACACGGCCGATGGCCTTCGCGGCACCGGTCGACGCGGGCACGATGTTGATCGCTGCGGCGCGCGCACGGCGGAGGTCGCTGTGCGGTCCGTCCTGCAGGTTCTGGTCGGCGGTGTAGGCGTGCGCCGTCATCATGAAGCCGCGCTCGATGCCGAACGCGTCGTTGAAGACCTTCGCCAGCGGGGCGAGGCAGTTCGTGGTGCACGAGGCGTTCGAGATGATGACGTGGTTCTCGGGGTCGTACTCGCCCTCGTTCACGCCCATCACGATCGTGACGTCGTCACCGGTCGCAGGAGCGGAGATGAGGACCTTCTTGGCGCCGCCGGCGACGTGCTTCTTGGCGTCGTCCGCCTTGGTGAAGCGGCCGGTCGACTCGATGACGATGTCGACGCCCAGCTCGCCCCACGGGAGGTTGGCGGGGTCGCGCTCTTCGAAGACCTTGATGGCCTTGCCCCCCACGGTGATGGAGTCCTCGTCGTAGGACACCTCGGCGTCCAGCGGACCGCCCACCGAGTCGTACTTGAGCAGGTGCGCGAGCGTCTTGTTGTCGGTGAGGTCGTTCACCGCCACGATTTCGAGGTCCGCACCCTGCGCGAGGGCCGCGCGGAGGTAGTTGCGTCCGATGCGGCCGAAGCCGTTGATGCCGATCTTGACAGTCACGGAGTTTCTCCTGAGATGTGTCGTGCGCGAGTGCGCGGTTGGTGCGATGCGAACGAGGACAACGGCGTCCCGGCGGGCAGTCCCGTCGGGACGCCGCGCCTATTAGGACAGTACCAGCAGGCCCGAGGTCTTCTGACGGGCGGCGTCGAGGCGCTGCGCCACGTTCTGCCAGTTCGCGATGTTCCAGACGGCCTTGACGTAATCGGCCTTGACGTTGAGGTAGTCGAGGTAGAAGGCGTGCTCCCACATGTCGAGCTGGAACACCGGGATGGTGCCCTGCGCGGTGTTGCTCTGCTGGTCGAACAGCTGCTGGATGATGAGCTGCTCGCCGATCGGGTCCCAGCTGAGCACGGCCCAGCCGGAGCCCTGGATACCGGTCGCGGCGGCGGTGAAGTGCGCCTGGAACTTGTCGAAGCCGCCGAAGAACTCGTCGATCGCGGCGCGCAGCTCTCCCTCGGGCTCTCCGCCGCCCTCGGGCGACAGGTTGGTCCAGAAGATCGAGTGGTTGACGTGACCGCCGAGGTTGAACGCGAGGTCCTTCTCGAGCTTGTTCACGTTGGCCAGGTTGCCGGACTCACGCGCCTCGGCCAGCTGCTCCAGCGCGGTGTTCGCGCCGGTGACGTACGCCTGGTGGTGCTTGCTGTGGTGCAGCTCCATGATCTTGCCGCTGATGTGCGGCTCGAGGGCGGCGTAGTCGTAAGGGAGGTCGGGCAAGGTGTACTTCGCCATGTTCTCTTCTTCCTGTCGGCGCGCGCCGAATTCCCCGGCGCAGCGAGGGTGACGGAATCATCCTACTGAGCGGCAACGCCCGGGAGACGGGGTTGCTTCCCACTGTGACGTGTGGGAGGGGGATGCCGCGGCCCCCCGCATCCGCGCGGGACTCAGTCCTCGACGCCGGCGGGCACGGCCGACTCGGTGTCGGGCAGACCCTCGATCTCGGCCTTCTTGTCGGCCATCGCGAGAAGGCGGCGGATGCGACCGGCGACGGCGTCCTTCGTGAGGGGCGGGTCGGCGTGGTGTCCGAGTTCGTCGAGGCTCGCGTCGCGGTGCGCCAGGCGCAGGTCGCCGGCCTGGCGGAGATGCTCGGGCACGTCGTCGCCGAGGATCGCGAGCGCGCGCTCGACCCGCGCGCAGGCGGCGACGGCGGCCTGCGCGGAGCGCCGGAGGTTCGCGTCGTCGAAGTTCACGAGCCGGTTGACGCCCGCGCGCACCTCGCGGCGCTGGCGCATCTGGTCCCAGTCGGCGGCGGCGCGCACGGC
>NZ_JBJDRK010000047.1:0-37765 GCF_044987405.1 Microbacterium sp. ZW T2_14
CCGCGGGCGCGGGCGCAGGGCGCGCCGGACCGGGCTTGACCGCGGGACCGGGCTTCACGGCGGATGCACCGGGCTTGGCGCCGGCGGCGGGCGACGCCGCTGCGGGCTTCGCCGCGGGGGCCGCGTCAGCCGTCTTGCTCATGCCGTCGGCTTCGAGCGCAGCGCGGAGCTTCCGCGCTACGGGGGGTTCGATGGTGGACGAGGGGCTCTTGACGTATTCGCCGAGCGCCTTCAGCTTCTCGAGCGCGACCTTGCTGTCGACGCCGAGCTCGGAAGCGATCTCGTGCACGCGTGGTTTGGCAGCCACAAATTCTCCTGTCTGGGTCCACCCAGACAGGGCAGACCGTTAATCGCGGACGGGTCTCATTTCGAGCCGTTCACTTTGTTTCCATAGCCGTTCAGCCTTTTGTTCGCTGTAGGTACTGGTCGATGGTCTGCGTGTCAAGCGGGCCTGACACACGCAATGCTCGTACGAAGGCACGGCGCCGGAGTGCGGCATCCATGCACTCCGGTGTCTCGTGCACCCACGCGCCTCGTCCGGGCATCGATGCGCGCTCGTCGAGGACGAGGACGGAATCGATGGAAACCACCCTGAGGAGAGTGGACCGGGGAGCACGCGTGCGGCATCCGACGCACGTTCGTACAGGTTCCATGTTACCACCGGGGCGATATGCCCCAGACCCCTCGTCTCAGCTCTCCTCGAGGATGCTGTCGGGCTGGATGTCGATCTTCGCGCCGGTCAGCTTGGCGGCCAGGCGGGCGTTCTGGCCCTCCTTGCCGATCGCCAGCGACAGCTGGTAGTCCGGCACGAGCGCGCGGACGGCCTTGTTCGAGGCATCCAGGATGAAGCTCGAGGTCACCTTCGCCGGCGACAGCGCGTTCGCGACGAACTTCGCCAGCTCGGGGTCGTAGTCGACGATGTCGATCTTCTCGCCGCCGAGCTCCTCGGTCACGGCACGCACGCGCCGGCCGAGCTCGCCGATGCAGGCGCCCTTGGCGTTGATGGACGGGTCGTTCGCCTTGACGGCGATCTTGGTGCGGTGGCCGGCTTCGCGCGCCAGTGAGACGATCTCGACGAGCCCGGCGGGGATCTCGGGAACCTCGAGCGCGAACAGCTTGCGCACGAGACCGGGATGCGTGCGGGACACCGTGATCTGGGGTCCCTTGGTGCCCTTGGCGACCGACGTCACGTACACGCGCAGGCGGGCGCCGTGCGCGTAGTCCTCGCTGGGGACCTGCTCCTCGGGCGGCAGGATGGCCTCGACCGAGCCGAGATCCACGTGCACCATGCGGGGGTTCGGGCCCTGCTGCACGATGCCGGCGACGATGTCGCCCTCCTTGCCGCGGAACTCCCCCAGCACGGCGTCGTCGGCGATGTCGCGCAGACGCTGGCTGATGACCTGCTTCGCGGCGAACGCGGCGATGCGGCCGAAGTCCTCCGGCGTCGACTCCTCTTCGCCGATGACCGCGCCTTCGTCGTCGAGGACGGGGATGAACACCGCCACGTGACCGGTCTTGCGGTCCAGTTCCGAGCGCGCGCCGTCCGGCAGCTCGCCGGTGGGCGAGGTGTGCTTGGCGTAGGCGGTCAGGATCGCCTGTTCGATGATGCGCACGAGCTCGTCGAAGGGGATCTCCTTCTCGCGCTCGACAGTTCGCAGCAGTCCGAGATCGATGTCCACAATGGCCTCCGTATTCAGCTCTCACCGGCGCGTCGACGCACGCCGGAACCCTCCAACATTACCGGATGCCGCGGCGCGCGGTTCCGGACCCGATGAGCGTTCGCGTCCCGGTCACTCCGGGCAGTCGTCGACGTGGGTATCGGCGTGACGGAAGCGCGCGTCGGTCCAGGAGATCAGCACCGGGATGAAGTGCGATCTCGGCAGCAGCGTGCGCAGGTGGTCGTAGCCGCGGTACTCCAGGACGCGCACCTGGTTGCCCTCGGCGCACAGCCGCTCCACGAACTCGTGCTGGAGGTGCGCCGGAATGACCTCGTCCTCGTCGCCCCAGGCGATCAGGATCGGCTGGTCCCACGGACCGGTCGGCGTGTTGTCCTCGAGGCGGCGGCCGAGCGCGCCGGCCGTGAGGTCGCCGACGAACAGCGGGCGGTCCTCCGAGACGCCGAGAGCCGTCGCCACCGACACCATCACGCCCGGCTCCGAGGGGCAGCGCTGCGTCATCTCGCGCACGATCGCCTCCGACCCCGGCGCGATGTAGTCGGTGAGGTCGATGTCGTCGTACGTGTCGGCATACGGCACGAGCACCCACGAGATGAGGATCGACAGCAGCGCGTTCGCATCGCCGCTGGTCAGCTCTTCCGCCAGCTGCAGCGGCTGCCCCGCCGGCGCCAGCAGGGCGGTGCCGCGCACGTCGATGTCCGGCGCGTAGTCACCGGCGATCTGCGATGTCCACAGGGCCGCGTGACCGCCCTGCGAGTGACCCCACACGACGGTGCGGCGCGACAGGTTGAGCCCGTCGATCTCGCCGGCGGCCAGGATGGCGTCGAGCGAGGACCGCGCCTCGCCGCGGCCGATGAGGTACGGGAACACCCCTGGCGCCCCCTGACCCGCGTAGTCGGATGCCACGACGACCCATCCCCGCGCGACGGCCTCGTCCAGGCCCGGGATCGCCCACTTCGTGGCGGAGGCGTCGCGCAGGCTGGGCGCGCACCCGCGCGCCACGCCGGTCGTCCCGTGGTTCCACGACACCACCGGCCGCGGGCCGGGCGGCGCCTCGTGCGGCACGATCACGAGCGCGCTCGCCACCGCCGGCTGGCCGTTGGCGTCGCGGGTCGTGTAGAGGATGCGCTGCACGTCGGCACCGGGCGGCTTCTGCCCCGAGAAATCGTCGATGCGGATCAGGCGGCCGTGCTCGTACGGCACGACGGCCGGCGGGTCGTAGAACCCGTCCACGATCTGAGCGCCGTCCTCGAACCACGAGTTGGCCCACCAGCCGCCGGCGGCGAGCGCGATCAGCAGCGCCGACAGGGCGTAGCGGCCGACGGCCAGCCAGACCGCGCGCGTACGGCCACGCCGGCTTGCAGCGGCCGACGCGGAGGGCGAGACGGATGCCGCGGCATCCGTGTCGGCACGGTCAGGCGCAGGTTCGCCCGTCGCCGGGACCGAGCCCCGGCCTTCGACGAGCGCCCGCACCGCCCGGACGAGCATCGACGCGCCGAAGACCACCGTGCGCACACCGAAGACGACGGCGACCACGAGCACGGTCACATCGGGCCATGCGTACGACAGGATGGCGAACGCGATCTGCGCGCCGCCCCAGACGCCGGCCAGCACGCGCTGGCTGATGCTGCCGCGGCGCAGCGCGTCGTAGATCGACGCCAGGCCGCCGAGCACGAGCAGCACCGCGATGATCCCCGGCAGGAGCTCCAGGGTGCGACCGAGCCCGAGGAGGATCGCCAGGCCGAGCGCGATCCAGACGGCCCCGAATCCGACGCGGGACCACAGGGCCGTCTCAGGAGCGGAGAGCATCCGTGCGACGCCCGAGAAGATGGCGCTGAGCCCGACGTACACCGTCAGCAGCACCAGGGAGGTGAGGGGCCGGGTGACGATCAGGAGCCCGACCAGGAGCGAGAGCGCCCCGACCACCACGAGCACCACGGGAGGTGCCCCGCGCACGAGGCGCGGCACCACGCTCCAGCCGTACACGGGGGTTCGACGGCCCTCGCGGATCATCCGCCCCATCATAGGCGCGGGTGCGGATGGGCGCCCGCGCACGCGGACGGCGAGCCGCGTGCCACGACGGGCCCCGCTCCACCCCGGCGGCGGGCCCGGACGCGATCCGCCCACCGCACGGCGCCGGCCGTCGGATGCGTAGGCGTCATGCCGCCCGCGTCAACCCCCTCCAGCGCTTGGGTGTGCGGTCTAGCGTGAGGACGTGAAAGCCAACGCCAAGCACCTGGCCCGCGAAGCGGAGTCGAGTGCGGTCTTCGAGGCGATGGCTCGTGCAGGGTATGTCGCCAACGGCGTCATCCACATCCTCATCGGGATCATCGTCATCGTGCTGGCATCGGGCGGCCGCGGGGAGGGCGACCAGGCGGGCGCGATGAAGGCCGTGGCCGGTGCGCCGGCGGGCTTCATCGTGCTGTGGCTCATCGCGATCGGCCTGTGGGCGCTGGGCGTGTGGCGTGCCGCCGAAGGACTCCTCGCGCGCGACCGGTCCGGCGACGCCAAGGGCGCCGCGCGCAAGTGGGGCCGGCGGCTGGCGGAATGGGGGCAGGCCGTCGTCTTCCTCGCGTTGGGTGCCATCTCCGCGGCGATCGCGATGGGCGCACGTCCGAACGCCGAGAAGACGGCCGAGGACGCCAGCCGAGGACTGCTGCAGACGCCCGGCGGTGGAATCCTGCTGGGACTCGTCGGGATCGGGATAGGGATCGGCGGCGTCTCGTTCGTCGTGATGGGGATCAGGCGGAGCTTCCGCACGCGCATGCGGATCCCGGACGGCAAGCGCGGGCGGACGCTCACCACGCTCGGCGTCGTCGGCTTCGTCGCGAAGGGCGTGGCGCTGACGATCGTCGGGGTGCTGCTTCTCGTCTCGGCGGTCGGCACGGACGCCAAGACGGCCGGCGGGCTGGACGGCGCGATCGACGCGATGCTCGCGGTGCCGCTCGGGCCGGCCCTCGCCTACGTCGTCGGCGTCGGCTTCCTCGCCTACGGCGTCTTCACCATCGCCCGCGCGCGCTTCGCGCGCATGTGAAGCGCGACTCCCGTGACCTCGCTCCCGGGTGACGTGGGGGTGCGAGCGCGCTGGGGCGTGGCATCCGTCCTGTCAATGCCCTGGAGCGGATCGGCGGGAACACCGATTCTGGGGGCATGACACATGCAGAAGAGGATCTGGTCACCGGCCCCGAGGCGATCGCCCGGGTCAAGGAACTGGTCGAGGACATCGACTTCACGATGCTCACCACCCGGGATGCCGCGGGCAACCTCGTGAGCCGGCCGATGAGCACGCGGCAGATGGACGACGCCGGCGACATCTGGTTCTTCACCCTCGCCGGGACCGGCAAGGTCGCCGAGGCGCAGGCGGACCCGCAACACGACGTCGGCCTGTCGTACCTCGATTCGAAGGGGCACCGCTATGTCTCGGTCGCGGGGCGCGCCGAGGTCGTGCGCGACGAGGCGAAGATGAAAGAGCTCTACTCCCCCAGCCTCGACATCTGGTTCGAGGACGGACTGGACACGCCGGGCATCGTGCTGCTGCGCGTCACCCCGGTCGAGTGCGAGTTCTGGGAGCCCCGCCACGGCAAGCTGGTCGCCGCAGCCGGGATGCTGAAGGCGCTCGTGACGAAGGACACACCCGACGACACCATGTCGCACGGCAAGGTCACCTGCTGACCGGCGCCGGATGCCGCGCCGCCGGAGGTGAGGCGGCGCGGCTCTCGGCGGCGTCAGGCGGTCAGCCGCGGTAGACCTGGACGACCGACGGGCGCGGCGCTGTCGGCACGGCGCCCGGCACGGTCGACCCGTAGTCGGGGAACAGCGAGGTGGGCGTCGCGAACGTGCCGCCCTCGCCGGGGTGCTGCACCGCGACGAACACGAGCCCCTCCTTGTCGTGGATCACCGGGCCGCACGTCTCAGCCTCGCGCGGGACGGAGAGGAACTGCTGCACATGGCCGCGCTCGGCGCCTTCCAGCGGCACGAGGAAGAGGCCGTCGTTGTAGCCGATCGTGCTCGGTGCGCCGTCGGTGGAGATCCAGAGGTTGCCGGCCGAATCGAACGCGATGTTGTCGGGGCAGGAGATCGGCGACACGAGCTCGCGCGGGAACCCGGCGAAGTACGAGTTGGCGAAGGTCGCCGGGTCGCCGCAGAGGAGCAGGATGCTCCAGCCGAACGTGGTGCCGGACTGCCCCGCCGTCTCGGTCAGCTCCACCACGTGCCCGTAGCGGTTGCCGGTGATCGGGTTGGTCTCGTCGATCGTCGCCGCCGAGCGGGCGGAGTTGTTGGTGAGAGCCAGGTACACCTTGCCGGTCTTGGGGCTCGGCTCGACGTCCTCGGGGCGGTCCATCTTCGTCGCGCCCACCGCGTCCGCCGCGAGACGCGTGTGGACGAGGACCTGCTCGGTCGTGAAGCCGGGCACGACGCTCTGACCGTTCTGCGTCAGCGCGAGCCAGCTGCCGGAGCCGTCGAACATCCCATCGCTCGGAAGCGCGCCGGTGCCGATGATCTCGCCGGCGGGCGAGTTGCCCCGGAACTGGGCGACGTACAGGTCGCCCTCGCTCAGCAGCTGCAGGTTCTTCTTGCGCGAACCCGAGATCTTGTTCTTCGACACGAACTTGTACAGGTAGTCGTTGCGCTCGTCGTCGCCCATGTAGGCGACCACGTGGCCGTCTTCGGCCACGATGACGTTCGCGCCCTCGTGCTTGAAGCGGCCCATGGCGGTGTGCTTGCGGGGCGTCGAGGTCGGGTCCTGCGGGTCGATCTCGACGATGTAGCCGAACCGGTTGGGCTCGTTGACGTAGTCGGGGTTGTGCGCGTCGAAGCGGGGGTCGTACTTCTCCCACCCGGTCGACGTGGACGTCGACGCAGTCGCCTGGTAGCGCTTCTGGGCCGCGGTGTCGGCCGCCCACGCGAAGTAGCCGTTGAAGTTCTCCTCGCCCGACAGGATGGTGCCCCACGGGGTCGTGCCGCCGGCGCAGTTGCCGAGCGTGCCGTGCACCCAGCGACCCTCGGGGTCGGCGGCGGTCTTCACCAGGTCGGTGCCGGCCGCGGGACCGGTCAGCTCGAAGACGGTCTCGACCGTGATCCGGCGGTTGCGGGCGCCGTCGACGACGTACGACCAGGGCTCACCCGTGCGCCTGCGGCGGATCTCGACGACCGACATGCCCTGCGCCGCCTTGAACACGTCGCCGCGGCGCTGGAGCTCCGCCGGGTCGGTCGACGGCGGGAACATGATCTCGGGGTTGACGTACTCGTGGTTGTTCACGAGGACGCCGGTCTTGCCGCTGGGGTCGGCCACGATGTCGAGGTAGTCGGAGTTGTACCCGAACTGCAGGGCCTGAGCCGCGGGCGACTGCCCGTTGATGTCGAATGCCGGAGCGTTCGAGAACAGCGGGTCGCCCCAGCGGATGATCGGCCGCCAGGTGTAGCCCGACGGCACCGTGAACTCGTCGACGAGCCGGTTCACCGGCGCGATCGGATCGAACGGCAGACTGCCGCCGGCCGGACGGCCGAACGCCGCACCCGCTCCTGCGACGCCGGCCGAGCCGGGGGAAGACAGCGGCGCCTGCGACCGAAGACCGCCCACGGCGATCGCGAGCGCCCCCGCAGCACCGAGACCGAGCAGCGCACGGCGCGACAGTGCCGCCGAGGCCACCTCCTGGAACGTCTCGTTGTGCGACGAGTTGCACTCCGGCCCCAGGCACGCGTTCGCGCACTTGTACTGGCAGGTCGCGGCGAGGCGCTTGCCCCGCGCGTGCTCGGCGAGGGGAAGGGAACGTCGGAATCCTTCGATGATGCTCACGAGGGCCCTCTCTGCAGGCATGGCGTCGGCCGTGAATGCCGTCAGCCTCGCCCCGCGCGGCGACGCCCACCGGAACCGCAGGTGAACGGCGAGCGACGGAACCATGAGAACGGCCTCATCCAGCAGGCGGGTCGCCTCCGCCTCATCCCGGAGACGGATGCCGCGGCTCACGCCTCGGCGCGGCTCTCACCGTCCCCGGTGCGGGCCGTCGGGTCAGGCCGCCGGCGCGGAGTCGAGCGCGTTGACGGCCCTGATCAGGCGATACAGCTCGCCCACGCGGAACTGGTTGAGCCGCAGCACCAGGCGCGGCAGCTCGACGCGATCGTCGTCCTCGCGCTCGATCGTGAGCGCGCCGCGGTGCTCGATGCGTCCCTCGGCGAGCAAGGCGCCGAACTCGGCGTTCAACGCCGACACCTCGGCATCCGTCGGCTCGTTCTTCAGGCGCAGCACCAGGCGTTTGCCGACCCATCGCAGCGAATCGTAGTTCCGGTAGAAGCCGGTCAGCGCGGCCACGGCGGACTCGATCGAATCGGTCACCACCACGCGATCGAAATCGCCCGCTGAGATGACTCCCGAGGGCAGCAGATGGTCGTCGACGAACCGTCGGAGTCCCGACCAGAACGTCCCGCCCGGGGCGTCCAGGAGTACGATCGGCGTCGGATCCGCCTTGCCCGTCTGCTGGAGGGTGAGCAGCTCGAACATCTCGTCCAGCGTTCCGAAACCGCCGGGAACGCACACGAAGCCCTTGGACTCCTTCACCAGCATGAGCTTGCGCGTGAAGAAGTACTTCATGGTGACGTTCCGCGCATTCTCGCCGACGAGAGCATTGGGCTTCTCTTCGAACGGCAGCCGGATCGACACGCCCAGCGAGTTGCGCACGCCGGCTCCCTCGGCCGCCGCCTGCATGATGCCGGGACCGGCACCCGTGACGACCATCCAGCCGTGCTCGGCGAGCGCCGCCGCCACGTCCGACGCCTGCCGGTACAGGGCGTCCTCGGGCAGCGTGCGCGCCGAGCCGAAGATCGTGACCTTCGGCACGTCCTCGTAGGGCGCGAACAGCTGGAACGCCGCGCGCATCTCGGTGAGCGCCGAGCTCGCGATCTTCAGATCGAGTCGGTCGGCGCCGTCGATCCCCAGCCCGATCCCGGTCGCGACGATCCGCGCGATGAGATCGGCGTTCTCGCTGATCCCGGCGTCGGCGAGCATCCGGCGCATGTCTTCGGTCACTTCGGGCGGCACCGCGGCGCTGTGGTTCATGACACCACGTTGCCACGTCCCACCCGGATCCGGGCCGACATGGGCGGATCGCCCGGCTCAGCCGTTGCGACCCCAGCGACCTCCGACCATCAGCGTGCCGTCAGGCGCGCCACCGCATCCGCGCGGGATACGGTCTCGCGCTCGCCGGTGCGGCGATCCCAGAGCTCGACCTGGCCCTCGGCGGCGCCACGGCCGACGATGACGATCTTCGGCACTCCGACGAGCTCGGCATCGCCGAACTTCACGCCCGGCGACACCTTGGGGCGATCGTCGTAGAGCACGTCGAGTCCGGCCGCCTCGAGCTCGTCCGACAGCTGCGCCGCGACGTCGAACATGACCGCCTCGCGGCCCGCCGCGACGACGTGCACGTCGAACGGTGCCACCGACGCCGGCCAGATGAGGCCCTTGTCGTCGCTGTTGAGCTCGGCGATGATCGCGAGGATGCGCGTGACGCCGATGCCGTACGAGCCCATCGTGACGGTCACGAGCTTGCCGTTCTCGTCGAGCACCTTCAGGCCCAGCGCGTCGGCGTACTTGCGGCCGAGCTGGAAGACGTGGCCGATCTCCATGCCGCGGGCGAGCTCGACCGGGCCCGAGCCGTCGGGTGCCGGATCCCCGGCGCGCACAGTGGCGACCTCGATGAAGCCGTCGCCGGCGAAGTCCCGACCGGCGACCAGGGTGTGCACGTGCTTCTCGTCGATGTTCGCGCCGGTGATCCACGCGGTGCCGTCGACGACCCGCGGGTCGAGCAGGTAGCGGATGCCGGTGGCCGACTCCTCGCCGAGCACCGCCCCGGTCGCGGACCACGGACCGATGTAGCCCTTCACGAGGAGCGGGTTCTTCTCGAAGTCCTCCGGCGTGGCGGGCTCCACCTCAGCCGGAGCGAACGCCACCTCGACGCGCTTGTCGTCGATGTCGCGGTCGCCGGGCACACCGATGATCACGAGCTCGCGCGTGCCGTCGAGATGCTTCAGCGCCAGCACGACGTTCTTGAGCGTGTGGGCCGCCGTCCAGCCGGTCGCGCCGTCGGTCGCGGGCCCGCCGATCCCCGAGTCGGGCGCGTCGAGATGCGCGTTGGCGTGGTCGACCAGCGTCTGGATCGTCGGCGTGTTCGGCGAGTCGAAGACGACCGGCTCGCCGAGCCCGTCGAAGGGGATCGCGTCGGGAACCACGGTCGTGAACGCCTCGACGTTGGCCGCGTAGCCGCCGGCCGAACGCACGAACGTGTCTTCGCCCACCGCCGTCGGGTGCAGGAACTCCTCCGAGCGCGAACCGCCCATGGCTCCGGCATCCGCCTGCACGATGACGTATTCGAGACCCAGCCGCTGGAAGATGCGCTCGTACGCGTCGCGCTGCGCCATGTACGAGGCCTCCAGCCCGGCGTCGGAGGCGTCGAACGAGTAGGCGTCCTTCATCGTGAACTCGCGCCCGCGGAGGAGGCCGGCGCGCGGGCGGGCCTCGTCGCGGTACTTGTCCTGGATCTGGTAGATCGTCAGCGGCAGATCCTTGTACGACGAGTAGAGGTCCTTCACGAGCAGTGTGAAGGCCTCTTCGTGCGTGGGGGCGAGCAGGTAGTCGGCGCCCTTGCGGTCCTGCAGGCGGAAGATGCCGTCGCCGTACTCCTCCCAGCGGCCCGTCACCTCGTAGGGCTCGCGCGGCATGAGCGCCGGGAAGTGGACCTCCTGAGCCCCCGCGGCGCTCATCTCCTCGCGGATGATCCGCTCGAGCTGCCCCTTGACCCGCAGACCCAGCGGCAGCCACGCGAAGATGCCCGGCGCCTGGCGCCGGATGTAGCCGGCGCGCACGAGGAGCCGGTGGCTCGTGACCTCCGCATCGGCGGGGTCTTCACGGAGCGTGCGGAGGAAGAAATGCGACAGACGGGTGACCACGAGGGTCAAGTCTAGGGCGAGCGGATGCCGCGCCTCGCGGCGGTCGGCCGGAGCAGGTGTCCGCACCCCGGGCTGATCTCAGAGCGCGGGCAGCCCGTCGAGCGAGACCGCGTTCTTCTGGGCCCGGTAGGCGTCGAGCCCGTCGGGTCCCTTCTTCTCGGCCCAGGGCCGGATGATGTCCCGGTCTGCGACGAAGTCCATCTGCGGCACGCCCCACCCGCACGAGTCGGAGACCCGTTCGACGTCGACGACGATCACGGCCCGCGCGCCGAGGTGCCCGGGGTGCGCGGCCTCGACCTCGGCGAAGAGCTCATCTCCCGGTAGCACCACGCGCCCACGGCCGTGCAGCCGCACGATCCGCGGCCGCGCGTCGAACGAGCAGAACATGAGCGTGATGCGCCCGTTCTCGCGCAGATGCGCGATCGTCTCGGCGCCGCTGCCGGTGAGGTCGAGCCACGCGACGGTGTTCTCGTCGAGGACGCTCAGGCTGTCGAGCCCGCGTGGCGACACGTTCACCCGCCCGTCGGCGCCGAGCGGCGCGGTGGCGACGAAGAAGAGATGCTGCGCGGCGATCCACTCCCGCAGGGATGCGTCGATGCCGTCGAAGACCTTGCCCATTGTCCGAGTCTGGCACCCGGCGCGCAGTCCCCCGAACGCGAGCGGCGTCGCGCCGTCGGGCGACGCCGCGGTCGCAGGAAGGTGCAGCGGTCGTGTCGCGTCAGGGGGCCGGCCGTCACACCCGGCGCCTGCCGAGGTGCAGCACCTCGCGCACCACGAGCCCGGCCACCAGGGCCCAGAACGCCGCGCTGATGCCCGCGATCGCCACGCCCGACGCGGCGACGAGGAACGTCACGACGGCCGGCAGCCGCTCCCCCGGGTCGTCGATCGCCTGCTGCACCGCCGAGCCGAAGGCGCCGAACAGCGCGATGCCGGCGACGGCCGGGATGACGGCCTCGGGAGCGACCACCACCAGCGCCACGAGTGCCGCCGACAGGCCTCCCAGCACGATGCCGCTGGCGCCCGTCGATACACCGGCGACCCAGCGCCGCTTCGGGTCCGGGTCGGCGTCGGGGGCCGCGGCGAGCGCCGCGCTGATCGCGGCGAGGCTGATCGCGTGCCCGCCCGCCGTCGCGCCGATCGCCGTGCCGACGCCGGTGACGAGCATCGCGGGCCGCCACGGCACCTCGTAGCCGAAGCTGCGCATGATCGCGACGCCCGGCACGTTCTGCGACGCCATCGTCACGAGGAAGAGCGGCAGCGCGAGGCCCACGACCGCCCCGAAGGTCAGGGTCGGGGCGGTGAACTCGAGCCGCGGCACCAGCAGCGCCGGGTCGATCGTCGCTCCCGTGAGCACCATGTCAACCCCCACGACCGCCGCTGCAGCGAGGAACGCCAGGGGCACCGCCCACCGCGGCGCGACGCGCACGAACACGAGCCACGTGAGCACGACGGGGACGACGCCCCACGGGTTCGCGGCGAGTCCGGTGATCGGCGCGAGACACAGCGGCAGCAGCACGCCGGCGAGCATCGCCTGGGCGATCGAGGGCGGGATGCGAGCGATGAGCCGGCCGAGCTGCGGCCAGAGGGCCGTCAGCAGGATGAGTGCCGCCGTGACGAGGAACGCTCCGACGGCGGCAGGCCAGCCTCCCTCGACGGCGCCCGTCGCGGCGAGCACGGCGGCGCCTGGCGTCGACCAGGCGACGGTGATCGGCATCCGGTACCGCCATGCGAGCAGGATCGCGGACGCACCCATCGTGAGGCAGAGCACGAGGAGCCCGCTGGCCGCCTGGGCACGAGAGGCGCCCACCGCGTCGAGACCGGTCAGGACGACCGCGAAGGAGCTCGTGACGCCGACCAGCGCCGTCACGACTCCAGCGACGATGGGCCGCGACAGCGGTGCCGTCTCGGTCGGCGCGGGGACGGACGAGGCGCTCACGAGGCCTGCCTTCCGCGATAGACCGCCGTCCGGAGCTCGACCTCCCAGACGTCGCTGCGGGGCATCCCCATCCGGTGCGCCACGGCGACCTCGGCATCGACGTCGTACGGCACGCGCACGAAGCGCACCTCGAACGGCGCCGGCGTCTCCGCGTCGAGCACTCCCTCGAGGATGACGTAGCTCGGCGTCGGCTCGTCGAGCGGGTTGCCGACGCTGCCGCTGTTGAAGAGCGTGCGGCCGTCGCGCGACTCCAGATAGGTGTCGTGGATGTCGCCGTAGCCGACGACGGTCGGCTCCGGGCCGTCGCCGGTCATCGCGGTGGCGCGGAACATGCCGTCGAACTCCTCGTCGGTGTGGTGGAACCGCACACGGGTGTGGGGACTCTCGGCCGACGCGTGGAAGAGCCGGATGCGCCGGCCGCTCATCACGAGGTCGTGGCTCAACGGGAGCCGGCCGAGCCACTGTCGCTGCGTGACGGAGAGCTCGTCGCGCCACCACCGCATGTCTTCGGGCTGGTCGTCGCCGAGGACGCCGATGAAGTCGTCCCAATTGCCGCGGACGTTCACCGCGCACGCCTCGCGGACACGCTCCGTGACGGCGGCGCCCCGCGGCCCCTTGCCGATGTTGTCGCCGAGATTGATGATCGGACGGATGCCGCGGCCCGCGATGTCGTCGAGCACCGCCTCCAGGGCGGTCAGATTGCCATGGACGTCGGAGATGACGGCGATCCGGTCGAGGGGCACCTTCGGATCATGCCACGGCTCTCCCGCGTTTCTCACGCATCCCGCCCGTGCAGTCTCGACGATTGAACCTTGTGCGGCGCCGGCGCGGATGGTGGGATGTCGACGGGGAATCGCAGCACACGATGTGTCCGGTGCCGACAGCCGGACAGGGTGGAGAGACGGATGCCGCAGCCGACCGCGCGCGCCAGCATGACCGTGACCGTGATCGCAGTGGCAGCCGCCCTCTCGGTGGCACCCGGCGCCGCTCTGGCGGTCGAGCCGGACGAAGTGGGTGTCTTCCCGACGTGGAGCGTGTCCGGCAGTTCTGGCGCCTTCTCGGCGACGCCGACGTTCCCGGCCTCCGCCGGATTCCCTGCCACGACGCTGACCTCGACAGGGTCGACACTCGCCTCGCCGTCGGGCGTGACAGCCTTCCTCGGTGCGGGGACGGACTTCGGTGCCGAGTACGGCACGACCCGCTCCCAGCCGTACCTCACGCTGTCGCCGGCAGGCTCGGCCAACTCCGAGACCACCATCTCGTTCGACGGCGCGCCGCCGGCGGGCTGGGGCTTCACCCTCGGCGACATCGACGCCGACTGGGCGTATATCGAGGCGTTCTCCACGCCGGGTCTCTCCGGTCCCCTGCCGTTCACGTCTCTCGGCTTCCAGTCGGCCGGGAACTACTGCAACGCCTCGCCGCGCCCCGGGGCGTGTGCGAACCCGCCCTACACCGACGTCCCCGTCTGGGTGACGGCACCCGAGTTCTTCGACGGCACGAATTACACGCCCGGCACGCTTCGTGGCAACAGCCTGCCCGGTGCGCCCGCAGCCACCCGCGACACGTCCGGCGCCTATGCCTGGTTCCAGCCCGACCCGTCGGTGCGCAGCATCCGGATCACTTTCGGCATTCGTGACGGGTCCCCCTCCGGGCAGCTGTGGCTCGCCGCTCCCGCGCCGAAAGTCGTCATCACCGGCACCGTGACGACGCCGGGGGCTCCGGCGGGAGCGCTCGCGCCGGAGGGCACCGTCGTGCAGATCCTGGAGGCTGACGGAGAGCCCGTACTCGACATCGAGGACCAGCCCCTCACCGTGCCGGTCGATTCCGCGACCGGCTCCTACACGGTGGAGCTGGAGCAGGCCGAGGCGGGCTACCAAGGCGCGGTGATCGTGCCGCCGGGATACATCGCTCCGGCACCCGTCGCGCTCCCCGGGCTGCCGGACGACCCGGAGACCCTGACCGCCATCGCGCCGGCCATCGTGGTGGAGGCAGTGCCGACGGCGCCGTCTCCGAGCCCGAGTGCGCCGGCGCCCGCCGCTGTCCCCGCTGCAGCGCCGCAGCTCGCGGCCTCCGGCACCGAAGTTCCCGGCGCCATCGGCGTCGGCGCGGTGCTGATGGCCGTCGGCATCGCACTTGTCGCGCGCTCCGCGCGGCGGCGGACGGCGCCCACGTCGCACACGGGGAGCCGCTGAGGAGTCCCGCAGTCGGCACCGCCCCTCGCGCCGCGCGCGAGATAGGTTCGTTCCTCGTGACCCGCTTCTCCGTCGTCCCCTCGTCGTACGTCTATCTCCGCCGCGGCGGCGCGGTGCTGCTGCAGCTGCGGCAGAACACGGGTTACATGGACGGATGCTGGGCAGCCGGCGCCGCGGGCCACGTCGAGCTCGGCGAGACCGCGGTCGCTGCCGCCGCCCGCGAGGTCCTCGAGGAGCTCGGGCTGACGATCGCGCCGGACGCACTCTCTCCGATCGCGGTGATGCAGCGCAGCGACGGCACCGACAATCCGACAGAGCAACGGGTCGACTGGTTCTTCGTGTGCGATGACTGGGACGGGGAGCCGCAGATCCTGGAACCTCTCAAGTGCGCCGAGCTGCGGTGGTTCGACCTCGACCAGCTGCCGGACGACATGCCTGCCTACGAACGCGAAGCGCTGGTGGCCCTGCGGGACGGGCGGACGGCGACGCTGCTGTCGCACGGCTTCGCCGACTAGCTCGGCGAGGCTGCGTCAGGCCTCGTACTCGGCCAACGCCTCAGCGATCATGCGGTGCCCCTGCGCTTCGAACTCGGCGTCGCCCACCTGGTGAGCCCAGCAGGCGGTGCCGATCGCTTCGCGCAACCGCAGGAGCAGCCAGTGCGACCGGCCCGATCCTCGCTCAGACCCATCGGAGCCGAGCCGCGGATCGCCGCCGTAGCCGTCGAAGAACGCCGTCTCGCAGTCGGGATGCTCACGCCACTCCTGCGCCGCCAGCCGCACGAAGTCGGTCGCGGCCGGGCGGAACGCGAACCGGCCGAAGTCGATCACCCGCACCGTACCGCCGTCCACGAGCCAATTGCGCGGCTGCCAGTCGCCGTGTGTCGGAACCAGATCGACCTCCACCGGCGGCAGCGCGTCGAGCGCGAGACGCAGCCGAGCCTCCACCGCAGGGCCGATGGCGTGCGGCGAGTCCAGCCAGCGCAGCGCGCGGGCCGTGGCCGCGGCATCCGTGCCTTCCGACGGCCGGGCCGCCTGCGCGTGGAAGACCCCCAGCAGCTGCCCCGCGCGGCGGTGCACCTCCGGATCCACACCCGCCGGCGTCCGGTAGGCGAGCTCGCCCGGCAGCCACTCGAGCACCAGGACGCGCGCCGCCCGGTCGGCGTGGAGCAGATGCGCCGCAGAGCCGCTCTCCTGCCACACGGAGACGAAGCCGCCCTCGTGCGCCTCGAGCTCGCGACCGAGATGGTGGTCGCCGTCGCCGGCCGCCTTGACGATCAGCTCGCGACCGGCGTGCCGCACCCGCAGCACGACCGTCTCCACCAGGTTCCAGCTGAGGTCGGCGACGACCTCGGCCCCCGGCAGCCACGCGTCGAGGCGTGCGCGCTGCAGGGCCGAGAGGCGGCCCGGACCCATCAGGACGTGACGACCTGCGCGGTGCCGATCGCGGCATCCGGCCCCATCTCGGCGGCGAGGCGGTTCGCCTCCTCGATGAGGGTCGCGACGATGTCCGCTTCCGGGACGGTCTTGATGACCTGTCCCTTCACGAAGATCTGCCCCTTGCCGTTGCCCGAGGCGACGCCGAGGTCGGCCTCACGGGCCTCACCCGGGCCGTTGACGACGCAGCCCATGACCGCGACACGCAAGGGCACCGTCATGTCCTTCAGACCCTCGGTGACGTTGTCGGCGAGCGTGTAGACGTCGACCTGGGCACGGCCGCAGGACGGGCACGACACGATCTCGAGCTTGCGCTCGCGCAGGTTCAGCGACTGCAGGATCTGGTGGCCGACCTTGACCTCTTCGGCGGGCGGCGCCGACAGCGACACGCGGATGGTGTCGCCGATGCCCTCCGAGAGGAGGATGCCGAAGGCGGTCGCCGACTTGATCGTGCCCTGGAACGCCGGGCCCGCCTCGGTGACCCCGAGATGCAGGGGCCAGTCGCCCCGCTCGCTGAGCAGTCGGTAGGCCTTCACCATGACGATCGGGTCGTTGTGCTTGACCGAGATCTTGAAGTCGTGGAAGTCGTGCTCCTCGAACAGGGACGCCTCCCACACGGCACTCTCGACGAGGGCCTCGGGCGTCGCCTTGCCGTACTTCTCGAGCAGGCGCCGGTCGAGGGAGCCGGCGTTGACGCCGATGCGGAGCGACACCCCCGCCGCCTTGGCGGCGGCGGCGATCGCGCCGACCTGGTCGTCGAACTTGCGGATGTTGCCCGGGTTCACGCGCACCGCGCCGCAGCCGGCGTCGATCGCCTGGAACACGTACTTGGGCTGGAAATGGATGTCGGCGATCACCGGGATCTGGCTCTTCGCCGCGATGATGTGCAGCACGTCGGCGTCGTCCTGCGACGGCACGGCCACACGCACGATCTCGCAGCCCGACGCGGTGAGCTCGGCGATCTGCTGCAGCGTCGCGTTGATGTTGGTCGTCGGCGTGGTCGTCATCGACTGGACGCTGACCGGGGCGTCGCCTCCGACCAGCACCTTGCCCACCTTGATCTGGCGGGTCTTGCGACGGGGGGCGAGCGTTTCGGGGACCTTGGGCATCCCGAGATTGACGGCTGGCACGCCCCCAGCCTACGCGGCGACGCGCACGCCGGGCCCGGTGTCGCCGGGAGCTGCCTGCCGAAGTGCTGAGCGGATGCCGCGACCCACGGCATCCGCTCGCGTACGAGTGCGTCCCGCGCACGGTGTATCTTCCCGGCATGAGCCTGAGCCACCACCTCGGACGCATGACCGGCCGGGACCCGAACGAGGCCCACCGGACAGCGACCCCGCTGGAACTGCTGTTCGACCTGACCTTCGTCGTCGCCTTCAGCCAGATCTCGTCGCAGATGGCGCACTACCTCGAGCTCGGCGACATCGCATCGGCGCTCACCGGATTCGCGTTCACGACGTTCGCGGTGACCTGGGCGTGGATCAACTACAGCTGGCTGGCGTCGGCGTACGACACGGACGACATCTACTTCCGCGTCTCGACACTGATCGTGATGGTGGGCGTGCTCATCGTCGCGCTCGGCGTGCCGGACGTGTTCCACTCCATCGACGACGGCGACCATCTGAACATCACCGTCATGGTCGTCGGCTACGTCGTCATGCGCGTCGCGACCATCGCCCTGTGGATCCGCGCCGCCGTCCAGGACGAGGCGCGCCGCAAGACGTGCGTCGCGTACATCGTCAACGTCTCGATCGCGCAGCTCGGGTGGATCGCGCTCATCTTCATCCACCTGCCCGTCGGCGTGACGCTGGTGTTCACGACACTGCTCATGCTGTTCGAAATGGCCGGCCCGCTGTTCGCCGAGAAGCGCTTCGGGCCCACGCCGTGGCACCCGCACCACATCGCCGAGCGCTATGGACTCCTCGTCATCATCACGCTGGGCGAGGTCATCCTCGGCACGATCCTGGCGATCTCCGCGGTCGTGCAGGGCGACGTGTGGTCGCTGGAGGCGGCCCTGATCGCGTTCGGTGGCACGGCCCTGGCGTTCGGCATGTGGTGGAACTACTTCGCCATCCCCTTCGGCCAGGTGCTGGAACGCCATCGCTGGCGCGGCTTCCCGTGGGGATACCTGCACCTCGTCGTCTTCGGCTCCCTGATCGCCGTGGGGGCAGGGCTCCATGTCGCCGCCAACGTCATCTCGCACCAGGCGCACGTCGACGAGACCTTCGCGGTGCTCAGCATCGCGATCCCGGTGCTCGTCTACGAGACCTTCCTGTTCGGCATCTACGCGCTCACCGTGATGCAGTTCGACCCGTTCCACATCTGGCTCTACCTGGGGTCGGTCGCCGCGCTCGCCGCGGGCGTCATCGCGGTCACGCTCGGGGCCTCGCTCGGGGTGGCGCTGCTCTTCATCGCGTGTGCACCGGCGGTCGTGGTCGTCGGATACGAGACCGTCGGCTGGCGTCACGGCGCCGAGATGCTGGAGCGCGCGCGACAGACGTGACGTCGCTCCGCGGCCGACGGCGGCCACGAGCGGTGTGGTAGGTTCGGCGCATGTCCGCACACCTCACCTGGTGGCTCACCGCATAGGCGGTGGGTTTCGCGCGACCCAGACCGCCCTCGGGGCGGTCTTCTTTTTCGTAAGGGATGCCTCCCCCCACGACGAAAGAACCACAGCCATGACCGGGCCCGCCCACCCCTCGCTCCGCGAGATCGCCGACCGCGGCATCCCCTTCGCCCTCATCGCCCGCGACGACACGACGGTCGAACTGCTGACCGGCGACGTGGTCGATGTCGAACTGCTGGCGGACATCCCGCTGACCGACGCCTCGGGGACACCGCGCGAGGTGCTCGCGCTGGTGCCGTTCCGGCAGGTGCGCGAGCGCGGCTTCGAGTGCCACGACGACGGCGCACCGCTGCGCTGCCTCATCGTCGACGAGCGGACGGCGCTCCCGCGCGACGAAGCCCTGGCACAACTGCCGACCGACCCGGTCGCCCTGCAGGACGCCGGCTTCGACATCGCCGACGAGGAGTACGCCGGCATCGTGCGACGGGTGATCGCCGACGAGATCGGGCGCGGCGAAGGCGCCAACTTCGTCATCCGCCGCGACTTCACCGCGGGTGTGTCCACGGATGCCGCCACCGCCGCCCTCACCTGGTTCCGGGCTCTGCTCGAGCACGAGCGCGGCGCCTACTGGACCTTCGCGATCGTCACACCGGGCCACGTCGCCGTCGGCGCGAGCCCCGAAGCACACGTCAGCGCCCGCGACGGCGTCGTCACCATGAACCCGATCTCGGGCACGTTCCGCCACCCCGCCGGGGGCGCGACCGCCGAGACGCTCACCGAGTTCCTCCGCTCGACGAAGGAGACCGAGGAGCTGTTCATGGTCGTCGACGAGGAGCTCAAGATGATGAGCGCCGTCTGCTCCGACGGCGGCCGCATCACGGGCCCGCACCTCAAGGAGATGTCCCGGCTCACCCACACCGAATACGTCCTGCGCGGGCGCAGCCGGCTGGATCCCCGCGACATCCTCCGCGAGACGATGTTCGCGCCGACCGTCACCGGCTCGCCGATGCAGAACGCCTGCACCGTCATCACCCGGCACGAGACGACGCCCCGCGGCTACTACTCCGGGGTGGCGGCGCTGTTCACCCCGCGCCTGACGCTCGCGGCCGGCGAGGCGACCCACGACTTGGACGCGCCGATCCTGATCCGCACCGCGTATCTGCAGGACGGCCGCCTGCGAGTTCCCGTCGGGGCCACGCTCGTGCGCCACTCGGACCCCTACGGCGAGGTCGGCGAGACGCACGGAAAGGCCGCGGGCGTGCTCGGCGCCATCGGCGCAGTGCCCCGTGACGCCGTGGCTGAGGCCGCCGCCGTGGTCGCCGTGCCCGATGCGGACGTCATCGACGAGGATGCCCCCGCCCCCGCGCCGCGCCGACTCGCGGACGATCCGGCGATCGCCGAGCTGCTGGCATCGCGCAACGGGCGCCTCGCCGAGTTCTGGCTCAACCCGCAGGGCTCGGACGGTCCCGCGCCGTTCGCCGGCCGGTCGGCGCTCGTCGTCGACGCCGAGGATCGCTTCACCACGATGCTCGCCCATCAGCTGCGCCATCTCGGGCTCGACGTGCGGATCGCGCCGTGGGACGAGGTGACCGACGCGCAGATCGATGACGCCGAACTGCTGGTGTCCGGACCCGGGCCGGGTGACCCGCGCGATGAGTCGAACTCCCGCATCCGCCGCATGCGCGACGTGGTCGCGCGACGCCGCGAGAGCGGCCGGCCGATCCTCGCCGTGTGCCTGAGCCACCAGATCCTCGCCGACACCTTCGGGATCGACCTCGCGCCGCTCGACGCCCCGCACCAGGGACTGCAGAAGTCCGTCGACGTGTTCGGGACGCCGGCGTCCATCGGCTTCTACAACACCTTCACGGCCCGCGTCCCGGCCGGCACCACCCGCGCCGGCGAGGCCGAGATCGCGGCCGACGCGTCGGGCGATGTCTACGCACTGCGCGGGCCGGGTTTCGCGTCGGTGCAAGGGCACCTGGAGTCGATCCTGTCGCGCGACGGCATGACGACGCTGCAGCGCCTGGTCGAGCAGGCCCTCGCGCCGGTCACCGTCTGAGCCCGAGGCATCCGCCGCCCCGCGGCATCCGTGGTCCTGTGTGCGGGGTTCGGGGCGCGTCGCGAACATTCGGGGCGCACCGCGCGCGCCCCATCTGCGCGCCGTGCGCCCCGAAGCCGAGTGCGCGGAGGGATGCTGCGGCTCAGCGGTCCGCGCGGGCCGCGAGAAGGCGTCGCTCGGCCTCGTTCGCCGTGAGCTCGAGCGCGCGGAGGTCCGCGGCGATCGCCTCGTCGTCGCGACCGAGATCCCGCAGCAGCGACGCCCTGACGGCGTGCCACAGGTGCGAACGGGCCAGCGGATCCGCGAGCCCGTCGACCTCGGCGAGCGCGACCGCGGCCCCCTCCACACGTGCCAGCGCGACGGCGCGGTTGAGTCGCACCACCGGCGACCTGTCGTACGCGAGCAGCATGTCGTAGAGGGTCAGCACCTGCAGCCAGTCGGTCGACCGCGCATCGGCGGCATCCGCATGGCACGCAGCGATGGCCGCGTGCAGCTGCCAGCGTCCGGGACGGTGCAGTCGCGCAGCGCGCTCCAGGGAGCCCCGGGCCGCGCCGAGAAGCTCGGCGTCCCAGCGAGACCTGTCCTGGTCGGCGAGCAGCACGAGCTCGCCCTCCACGGAGCGCGCCGACTCGCGTGCGCGGTGGAACTCCAGGAGGGCGAGGAGTCCCTGCGCCTCCGCAGCGTGCGGCAGCGCCTCGGCGACCACCCGGGCGAGCCACAGTGCGTCGTCGGCGAGGTCCCGGTCGGCCGCGGCATCCGCTCCCGCCACGAAGTGGGCCTCGCTGTACATCACCGAGACGACGGTCAGCACGAGGTCCAGGCGGGCCGCGGCATCCGCTCCTTCGGGAACCCGCAGTGGGATGCCGCTCTCAGCGATCTTGCGCTTGGCGCGCGAGATGCGCTGACCGGTGGTCGGCTCTGTCGAGAACGTGGCGCGGGCGATCTGCGCCGTCGTGAGTCCGCACACGGCGCGGAGCGTGAGCGCGAGCTGCGCGTCGGGCGGGAGCGCCGGGTGGCAGCAGCCGAACAGCAGGGGCAGGCGCTCGTCCGCGGGTGCCCCTCCGACGCTCGCGGCGGGCGCGAGCAGCGCGACCTTGTCTCGCAGCACGCGCTCCCGGCGCACGCGGTCGAGTGCGTTGTGCCGCGCCGCCTGCATCAGCCACGCGCCGGGCTTCGGCGGGATCCCGCGCGCACGCCACTCCCGCAGCGCCTCCTCGACCGCCTCCGCGACGGCCTCTTCGGCGACGTCGAAGCTGCCGAACGACACGGTGAGCGCCGCCGTGATGCGCGCGGACTCCTCGCGCACCACGGCGGCGAGAAGCCGGTCGGATGCCGCGGGCCACGTCTCCGGCGGGCGCGGGGCTCCCGCATCCGACCCGGCCGCGTCCGCGTCCACGTGCCCAGAGTGTCCGGGCGACGCTCCGGCGTCCCCCGAGGGAGGCGTGGCGACCGGCTCGGGCATCACTCGAACTGGCTGTAGTCGACCACCATCGGCCGGATCTCGACGGCGACTCCGGGGAATTCGAGCGAAGGCCAGGTCTTCACGAGCTCGATCGCCGCGTCGAGGTCGGCGACGTCAATGACGCTGAATCCTCCGACGACCTCTTTCGCCTCCGAGAAGGGGCCGTCGGCGACGACAGTCCCGTCGTCGCCGGCACGTACCGTCGTCGCGGTGCTGACCGGGTGAAGCTCCGCCCCCGAGTCGTCGATCTTGTCGGCGTTCGTGCCGAACCACTCGTAGATCCGGCCGTAGACCTCCTGGCGGCGCTCCTCCGGCACCGCGTCGTCGAGCTCGGGTGTCGAGGTGAACATGATCACGTACTTCACGGTCGTCGTCCTTTCGTCAGTGGAACCGTTGCATCCCTACAGCGAACGGACAAGGCCGTTTTCGACACGACCGACGAAGAATCCTGGCGGAGTGCGGCGACCGCCGCCCGCGGGTCAGATCAGCGAGACGGGGTTGAAGATGTCGGCGAGGATGAGCACGCCACCCATCACCAGCAGCGCGATGAACACGGCGAACGTGATCGGCACGAGCCGGGTCGCATCCACCGGCTTCGGCGGGGGCCGGTTGAACAGCTTCGCCCAGGACCGTTTGAGACCGTCCCACAGCGCGACGGCGACATGACCGCCGTCCAGTGGCAGCAGCGGGATGAGGTTGAAGACGAAGAGGGCGATGTTGAGCGACGCCAGCAGTGAGAGGAACCCGGCGACCCGGTTCAGGATGGGCGAATCGGCGGCGGCGACCTCGCCCGAGAGCCGTCCGGCCCCCACGATGCTGAGCGGGCCGTTCGGGTCGCGCTCGGCGCCCGTGACCAGATCGACCCCGGTCTGCCAGACCTTGGCCGGCAGCTGCCAGATGATCCCGGCGACCGCGCCGACGTTCTGGACGGCCATCTCGGGCCCCGCCCAGATCGGCTGACGGACGTAGTCGACCGCGGGGCCGATCCCGACGAAGCCGACCTCCTCGGTCGTGGTCGTGCCGTCGGCCGCGGTCACCTCGGTCTCGATCGTCGCGGGCGTCACCTGGATGCTCTGCTCCGCGCCGTCGCGCTCGACGACGAACGTCAGCTGCTCGCCGGGCGAGGACCGGATGATGGCGGTGGCCTCGTCGAAGTCGGCGACCGGCTGCCCGTCGATCGAGACGATCGTGTCGCCGGCCTCGATCCCCGCCGCCTGGGCGGGGGCGGCGGGAGCCGACTCGGCGCACTCCGTCGACGTCGTCGTCGGGACGCACTCCGACAGGCGGGCGACGGTCGTCGTCGCGGTCTGCACGCCGATCCCGGTGAGGAGGATCGCGAACAGCACCATCGCGAACAGAAGGTTCATCACCGGTCCGCCGAGCATCACCACGATGCGCTTCCAGACCGGCAGGCGGTAGAAGACGTGGGCATCGTCGTCGCCGTGCAGCGTCTCGTCGTTGGCCTCGCGGGCGTCCTGCACCATCGTGGCGAAGAACCCGCCCCCGGCGCGGCCGTCCCGGCGCGCAGCCTGGGGCGAGGGCGGATACATGCCGGCCATCGAGATGTAGCCCCCGACGGGGAACGCCTTGAACCCGTACTCCGTGCCGCGGATGCGGCGGGACCACAGCGTGGGGCCGAAGCCGATCATGTACTGGCCGACGCGGACGCCGAACTTCTTCGCGGGCCAGAGGTGCCCGAGCTCGTGCAGCGCGATCGACACGGCGAGGCCCACGACCATGAGCGCGACACCGATGACGAACGCGAGGATCTCCACACGCCCACGGTACCCGCGCGATGCTTTGAGTTGGGTGTGACGGCGGACGAGGGAGGCTGCGCTCCTCCCCTAGGCTCGATGCGAGGAGGAGCCGTGACCCCACGCCACGTGCGCGCGCTGCGCGGCACCGCCGCAGCATGGATCGCGACAATCGTCGCGGCCACGGCACACACCCTCGCGGGCGGCGGAGCGCCGTCTCCCGCCCTCGTCGCCGCCGTCGGCATCCTCGCGTCGCCGTTCGCGGTGTTCCTCGTCGGGCGCCGTGTGGCCGCCTGGCGGATGGCCGTCACCGTGCTCGCGAGCCAGGCGCTCTTCCATGTGGCGTTCGCCGTCACCGCCGACGCCGATCCCGCCGCTCTCCACGGGCACCACGTGACGCACCTGGGCGGCCAGTTCAGCGCCGTCGTGCTCCCCGATGCACCCATGCTCGCCGCCCACGCACTCGCCGCGATCGCCACGGTCGCCGGGCTGCACAGCGGAGAGCGGATGCTGCGCGCCCTGGGCCGCGGCATCCGTTCCGTCTTCGCACGCAGCCACGGCATCTCGCCGCGTGCGCCCCGGCCGCGTCTCGTCGTGCCGCCGTCGCGCCCGTCGCTGGGCGCATTGCGCATCGTCCTCTCGGACGCCTCCCGGCGAGGACCGCCCGCCTTCGTCTGAGCGGCGCCACCGGCGCCGCGCCCGTCGCCGGCCGCGCCCCTGCGCGCGCCGGATCCTCTCGCGGACCCGCACCTGCGGCGTACCGCCGATCGGCCGTCCGCGCCGACCACTCCCGACGACAGACGAAAGCACACCCATGAACACGCACACCCGCAAGAACTCCCTCAGCCGCCTCGTGATCGGCGCCACTGCCGGGCTCGCCCTCGCCCTCGCTGCGCCGCTCGCCGCGTCGGCCCACGTCCACGTGGATCCCGAGAGCGCGTCCGCCGGCGGCACCGAGACGCTCACGTTCTCGTTCTCGCACGGCTGCGACGGGTCCCCCACGACCGCCCTCGCCGTCGACATCCCCGACGGTGTCGGCAACGCGACCCCGGTCGTGCAGGGCGGCTGGACCATCACGCGCGAGCTCGGCGCCGACGGCGTGCCGACGCGCGTCGTCTACACACCGGACGCACCCGTCGAGGACGGGCTCAAGGCGACAGTCTCGATGGACGTGCTGTTCACCGAGGCGACCGCCGGCACGACGCTCGCCTTCCCCGTCACCCAGACGTGCGCCGCGGGCGAGACGGCGTGGACGCAGGTCGCCGAGGACGGCGAAGACGCGCACGACCTGGACGCGCCGGCGCCACTCGTCGAGGTGGGCGCGGTCGCGGACGACGCCGGCCACGACGCTGCCGCGGGTCACGAGGGCGGCGACGCCGCGGGCGCGGACCACGACGCCGATGCCTCCTCCGAGGCGGCGGATGCGGCATCCGTCACCTCCACCGATCCGCTCGCGCGCTGGCTCGCCGCCGGTGGACTCGTGGCGGGACTCGCAGCGCTGGTGATCGTGCTCGTGCGCGGTCGTCGGAAGGCCTGACCGGACCGCGCCCGGGCGGCGCCACACCTCCGCCCGCGGGAGTTTCCCCGGGCCGCTGAGCGGGCGAGCAACAAGTGGGACGAGACGTCGCCGAACGTCCCGGCGACGTTTCGTCCCGCCGCCCCCCTCAGCGCCTCGATCCGGCGCCGACCGCGGCCCGGGCGCCGTGCGAAGATGGATGCGCCATGCCGACCGACGCGCCTTCGAACCTGCCCCCGGTACTCCGCCCCGACGCGCCGCCGACCCACTCCCTCGCGGACCTCGCGGCGCGCTTCGCCGTCGACGTACGCGGTGACGTCGCCGCCGCACCAACGCTCACGGGCATCACCCTCGCGACCGCCGACCTGCGCCCGGGCGACGTGTTCGTGGCCGTGCAGGGCGTCAACCGCCACGGCGCCGAGTTCGCCGCGACGGCCGCTGAGAAGGGTGCGGTGGCCGTGGTGACGGATGCCGCCGGAGCCGACGTCGCGGCAGCGAGCGGGCTCCCCGTGGTGCTGGTCGACGACCCGCGTGCGCTCCTGGGCGAGCTGTCGGCCTGGGTCTACAGCACCGGCCGCGACGACCAGCTGCCGATCCTCTTCGGCACGACCGGGACCAATGGCAAGACGAGCGTCTCGCACCTCCTCGAGGGGATCCTCGGCCAGCTCGGGGCCGTGACCGGCCTGTCATCGACCGCCGAGCGCCACATCGCCGGCCAGGTCGTCGTGTCGCGGCTGACGACGCCCGAGGCGTACGAGATGCACGCGCTCCTCGCCCTGATGCGCGAGCGCGGCGTCGAGGCCGTCGCCGTCGAGGTGAGCGCGCAGGCGCTGAGCCGCCGTCGCGTGGACGGCATCGTGTTCGACGTCGCGGGGTTCACGAACCTCACGCACGACCACCTCGACGACTACGCCGATATGCGCGAGTACTTCGAGGCGAAGCTGCCGCTGTTCCGCCCCGACCGCGCGCGTCGCGCCGTGGTCTGCGTCGACTCCGAGCCCGGCGTCGAGGTCGTCGCGCGCAGCGAGGTGCCGACCGTCACGGTGGGCACCCCAGCCCTCGCCTCGGACCCGGATGCCGCGGCCGCCGCCGACTGGGTCGTCGAGATCCTCGATGAACGCCAGGTCGGCACCGAGTTCCGCCTCACCGCCCGCGACGGGCGCACGCTGACGACCCTCGTCCCCGTGATCGGACGCCACATGGCCGCGAACGCCGGCCTGGCGATCGTCATGATCCTCGAGGGCGGCTACGCCTGGGAGCGTCTCGTCGCGGCACTCGACGGCGACCGGATCGACGCCTATCTGCCCGGGCGCACCGAGCTCGTCTCCGGCGAGACGGGACCGGCCGTCTACGTGGACTTCGGCCACTCCCCCGATGCGTTCGAGAAGACGCTCGCGGCAGTGCGCCGGGTGACACCGGGAAAGGTCGTCATGCTCTTCGGCGCCGACGGCGACCGCGACGCCACGAAGCGGCACGACATGGGGCGCACCGGCGTCGAGGGCAGCGACATCCTCGTCATCACCGACCACCACCCCCGTCACGAGGACCCCGACTCGATCCGGGCGACCCTCGTCGAGGGCGCACGCCGGGCGCGTCCGGATGCCGAGATCCACGAGTTCTCCCCGCCCGAGCGCGCGATCATCGAGGCCGTCGCTCTGGTCGGCGACGGCGACGCGATCCTGTGGGCGGGTCCCGGGCACCAGGACTACCGCGACATCCGCGGCGTCCGCACGCCCTACTCTGCACGCGAGCTCGCCCGTCGGGCGCTGCGCGAGGCGGGCTGGCCGGTCCCCGAGCCGCACTGGCCGGTGCCGTATCCGGAGCAGGAGACCCCGGCATCCGATCCCCTGCGGCCGGTGTATCCCGAGGCCTGAGGCACCCCCGGTCCTTCCTGAGGCGGGATCAGGATGCCGCGGCGATCGCCTTCGCGGCGGTGCGGCGCGCCCACTCCTCGGCGTCGGCGAGCGCCTCGCGGGTGAGCCGGTCGGGCGCCTCGTGCGCGTCGACCACCCGAGCGATCGTGTCGACGATCCCGAGGAAGCTCAGCCGTCCCTCGTGGAAGGCGTCCACGGCCTCCTCGTTGGCGGCGTTGAACACCGCGGGATAGGTGCCGCCCGCGCGGCCGACCTGCTTGGCGAGGCGCACCGCCGGGAACGCGGCGTCGTCGAGCGGTTCGAAGGTCCAGGATGTCGCCGTCGTCCAGTCGAGCGGCCTGCCCACACCGGCGACGCGGCTCGGCCAGTCGAGCCCGAGCGAGATCGGCAGGCGCATGTCGGGCGGGGAGGCCTGAGCGATGGTCGACCCGTCGACGAACTCGACCATCGAGTGCACGATCGACTGCGGGTGCACCACGACGTCGATCTCGGCGTACGGCACACCGAAGAGCAGGTGCGCCTCGATCACCTCGAGGCCCTTGTTGACGAGGGTCGCCGAGTTCGTCGTGACCACCCGTCCCATGTCCCAGGTGGGATGGGCGAGCGCCTCTGCCGGTGTGACCGACTCGAGCGACGCGCGGCTGCGCCCGCGGAACGGACCGCCGGATGCCGTCAGCACGAGGCGGCGCACCTCGTCGCGCTCGCCCGATCGCAGCGCCTGCGCGATGGCCGAGTGCTCCGAATCCACCGGCACGATCTGCCCGGGACGGGCCCGCGCCGTGACCAGATCGCCGCCGACGATCAGCGACTCCTTGTTCGCGAGCGCCAGCGTGCGACCGGTCTCGAGGGCCGCGAGCGTCGGCCCGAGGCCGACCGAGCCGGTGATGCCGTTCAGCACGACGTCCGCCTCGACATCGCGGACGAGCTGCTCGGCCTCGACGGCGCCGAGCGCGGTGCTCTCGACACCGAACTCGGCGGCCTGCGCCTCGAGCCCGGCGCGATCCGAGCCCGCGGCGAGTCCCACCACCTCGAAACGCCGCGGATGGGCCCGCACGACGTCGAGCGCCTGCGTGCCGATGGAGCCGGTCGAGCCGAGGATCAGGACGCGCCGCATCCGGCCAGCCTAGCGGCGGGCCGGATGCGATCGCGTGCTACTCGGCGGCGGCGGCGCGCTGCACGCCGAGGATGTCCACGACGAAGATCAGGGGCGAGTTCGCCGGGATCGAGCCCTGCTCCTGGTCGCCATAGCCTTCTGCCGCCGGGATGACGGCGAGCATCTGGGATCCGACCGTCTGACCCTCGAGCGCCTTCTGGAAGCCCTGGACGACACCGGTGGTCTGGAACGACGTCGGCTGACCGCGGCTCCAGCTCGAGTCGAATTCGGTGCCGTCGGGCAGCACGCCCAGGTACTGGACGAAGACGGTGTCACCCGGGTTCACCGTCGGGCCGTCGCCCTTCTTGAGGACGGCGAGCTGCGTCGTGTCGGGGGCGGTGAAGTCATCGGCGATCGTGACGGACGGCTTGCCGTCGCTGTCGAGCTCGACCTCCGGCATGCCCGCCACCGGGTCCTGGTCCTCACCGGTGGCGACCAGGGAGAGCTGGTCGACCGACTGGGCCACGACGACGGCGTTGGACGCGCCCTCGCCCAGCATCGAGCCGGGGATGGTGAACGCGGTGGCCGAACCGAGCGGCGTGCACAGGACGCTGCTGCCGAAGATGCTGCTGCCGTCGACGACGATCGGCACCAGGCCGGACTCGTCCGGCGCGGTGGTCGCCGAATCGAGCAGGACCTCGCCCGTGGTCGGGTCGACGACGAGGTACTGGCCGGACACGAGCTGGCCGATGGCGAGGTCCTCGCCGTCGGCCTCCTCCGAGATCGTGCGCTGCAGCTCCGCGAATTCGAGATCGGCGGGCACCTGCGCGGCGAGCGCGGGGGCGCTGCCGGTCACGGTGATGGCGTCGGAGTCCGCGCCGGGCTGCGGGTCGAGCCCGCACTCCGAGGCGGCCGACGACGACGGGCTGGGAGTGGCGTCCGGCTCGCCCGAGCCGGCGCAGCCGGCGAGGAGAAGGGCCGACATCGCGGCGACGGACAGGGCGGCGAGCGGGCGAATGCGCACGGAACAACCTCGAGACATGGAAGGGAAGCCTCCATCTTTTCGCATCTTTGCTCCGTTCGCGCTGAATGTTCCCTATGTCGGGCGAAGAAACCCCCATGCCGGTACCGGAATGCGATCGGAGGTACCCTCTACGGATGACTTCCGACCTCGTACCCGGCGCCGACGACACCGCCGGTGACACGGCGGAAGCTCCCGGATCCGGTGCCGCCCCGGCGCGGCGGATGGGCCTCACCTACGCCCTGGGCCGCCAGATCATCCGGCCTCTCGCGCGCTTCCTCTACCGCCCACGCGTCGAGGGCAAGGCCAACGTCCCGAAGTCCGGCCCGGTCATCTTCGCGAGCAACCATCTGTCGTTCATCGACTCGATCGCGATCCCGGTGGCAGCGCCCCGGCCGGTGCACTTCCTCGCGAAGGCGAGCTACTTCGAGGGCGGGGCATCCCGCTGGTTCTTCACCGCCATCGGCGCCATCCCCGTGCAGCGCGGCGCAGGACAGGCGGCGCTCGACGCACTCGACCAGCAGCGCACGCTGCTCGAAGAGGGAAGCGCCGTCGCGCTGTACCCCGAGGGCACCCGCTCGCTCGACGGCCGTCTCTACAAGGGGCGGACGGGGGTCGCCTTCCTCGCACTGCAGACCGGCGCGCCCGTCGTCCCGGTCGGGCTCATCGGCACCGACGACGTCATGCCCGTCGGCGCGAAGATGCCCTCGCTCACGCATCGCATCACCGTCCGGTTCGGCGAACCCCTCGATCTCGCGCACCACGGGCCCGCGTCATCGGGCAAGGCCCGCCGGCTCGCGACCGATGAGATCATGGCCGCGATCCACGCCCTGTCCGGGCAGGAGCTCGCGAACGCCTACAACGAGGTTCCCGCGCAGAACCCGATCGACCGCATCAAGCAGGTCCTCCCCCACGAGCGCCGCTGACGACGGCCAGCGCGTGCGGGGCGCTGTCAGGACGCGACGACGATCGTGGGCTCGTGCCGCACCGGGAAGTTGACCGAGTTCGCGATGAAGCACCACTCGTTCGCCTGAGCGTGCGCGGCGGTTGCGGCATCCGTCATCGAGGCATCCGCGACGGTCACGCGCGGCCGGAGCACGACCTCGCGGAACGCACCGCCGCCGCGCCCGTCTTCGACCATGAGACCGGATGCCTCGTCTTCATAGCCCACGACCACCACGCCGGCCTGCACGCACGCGTGCAGGTACGACAGCAGATGGCACTCGCTGAGGGCTGCGAGGAGCATGTCCTCGGGGTTCCAGCGGGACGGGTCGCCGCGGAACGGCTTGTCGGCGGAGGCCGCCAGATCGGGCTTGCCATCGATCTCGATCGTCACGGCCCGGTCGTAGTCGCGGTAGCCGGAGGTGCCGGTGCCGCGGTCGCCGGTCCACGTCGACCGGACGGCGTATCGATGCTCTCCCCACATGCGGACAGTCTGTCATGCGGGTGCACCCCGACCGCGGCGGTAGGCTGGCGGGGTGCCGCAGACCTTCGCCGCAGCCGACGCCGTCGAACTCGCCGTTGTCGAACGCAGCGGATTCATCGAGTCGCGACACGCGGGCATCGCCCTCGTGCTCGCCGCCGACGGCACCATCGCCGAGAAGCTCGGGGATCCTTCGGCGCTGATCCTCCCCCGTTCGAGCCTCAAGCCGCTCCAGGCGCTGGCGTGCCTGTCGGCGGGTGCACCGTTGGAGGGCGAGCGGCTGGGGCTCTCGACCGCGAGCCACGCCGGCACCGACCGGCACGTCGCCGTCGTCCGCGACATCCTCTCCCTCGCTCAGCTCAGCGAGGAAGACCTCGGCTGTCCGGCGGCCTGGCCCGGCGACACCGCCACCCGGGATGAGATGGTGCGCGAGCTCGCTCAACCGGCGCGCATCCGCATGAACTGCTCGGGCAAGCACGCGACGATGCTGCTCACCAGCGTCGTCAACGACTGGGACTCGGAGGGCTACCTGGCCCCGGAGCACCCCGTGCAGATCCTGATCCGCGAGACGATCGAGCGCCTCATCGGCGAGAAGATCGCCGCGACCGCCGTCGACGGCTGCGGCGCTCCCGTCTACGCCATGACCCTGTTCGGCCTCGCCCGCGCGATCCATCGCATCGGCAACTCCTCGACCACCTCGCCCTTCGCGCTGCACCGCAGTGCCGGCGCGCTCGTCGATGCCGTGCGCGCGAACCCCTGGACCATCGACGGCCCGGGCCGCGCCGACACGATCGCCATCGAGCGCCTCGGCGTGTTCGCCAAGGGCGGCGCCGAGGGCGTCATGGTCATGGTGGCGCCCGACGGGACCACGGTGGCGCTCAAGATGCTGGACGGCAGCGGTCGCGCGGCGACCGCGGTCGCGCTGCGGCTGCTGGAGCGCCACGGCGCGCTGGCGTCGACCGACGTCGCCGACACCCTCTCGCGACTTCCCCTCGCCGTCACCGGCGGCGGGCAGGATGTCGGGGCCATCCGCCCCGCCTTCTAGAGGCGCTCCCACAAGGAGCCCGAGCGCTCCAACGGCGGAGCGGAAAGGATCACACGATGCGGATCAGCGTCCCCACCGAGGTGAAGAACAACGAGTACCGGGTCGCCCTCACTCCCGCAGGAGTGCATGACCTGGTCGCGTCGGGGCACGAGGTGTTCGTGCAGCGCGGCGCGGGCGAGGGCTCCTCGATGCCCGATGCGGAGTACGAGGCGGCCGGAGCGGTGCTGCTGGACGACGCCGCCGACGTGTGGGCACGGGCGGAGCTGCTCCTGAAGGTCAAGGAGCCGGTCGCGAGCGAGTACGGCTATTTCCGCGACGACCTCGTGCTGTTCACCTACCTCCACCTCGCCGCGGACCGGCCGCTGACGGAGCGGCTGGCGGCGGACGGCGTCACGGCCATCGCCTATGAGACCGTCCAGCTCTCCGGCGGGGGCCTCCCGCTTCTCGCGCCCATGAGCGAGGTCGCCGGCCGGCTGGCGCCGACCGTCGGCGCGGCGACGCTGATGCGATCGGCAGGCGGTCTCGGCCTTCTCATGTCGGGCGTCCCGGGTACGCGGCCGGCAACGGTGACCGTGATCGGCGGAGGCGTCGCCGGCGCGAACGCGGCAGTGATCGCGGTCGGCATGGGCGCCGACGTGACCGTCTTCGACACCAACGTGCAGCGGCTCCGCTACCTCGACGACCACTTCCAGGGCCGGGTGAAGACGGCTGCCTCGAACCCGCTGGACCTGGACCGCGCGGTCGTCTCGTCCGACCTCGTCATCGGATCCGTGCTCATCCCCGGTGCGAAAGCCCCGAAGCTCGTCACGAACGACATGGTGGCGCGCATGCGCCCGGGCTCGGTGCTCGTCGACATCGCCGTCGATCAGGGCGGCTGCTTCGAAGACACGCACCCCACGACCCACGCCGACCCGACGTTCCCGGTGCACGGCAGCATCTTCTACTGCGTCGCCAACATGCCCGGCGCGGTGCCCAACACGTCGACCTCGGCGCTGACGAACGCGACGCTCCCCTACATCCGCCAGATCGTCCGGCGCGGGTGGCGGGAGGCGCTGCGTTCGGACCCTGCGCTGGCAGCCGGCCTCAACACCGTGGGCGGGCGCATCGTGAACGCCGGTGTCGCGACGGCGCACGACCTCGAGCTCTCGCCACTGGACGCCGCGCTGGCCTGAGCCGCGTGCCCGGACCCCGGGTGCCCCGCACCCGGGGTCCGATGTACGCGTCTGCGCTGCGGATGTCGGTGCGGCGCGCGACACTGGGGCGATGACCGAACAGCGCGAATGGACGGTGGCCGACCACCTGCGCGGTGCAGAGCCTGAGGCCGTGCGGCTGTGGCACCGCATCGACGAGCTCATCCGCTCGTTCGGCGCGGTGACGCATGCGGTGTCCCAGACGACGGTGACCTTCCGCGGGCCGCGCCGGGGGTTCGCGGGCGCCCGGCCGGTGCGGCAGGGGGTGCGCGGCTACTTCGACCTCATGCGCGAGCTGCCGCCCGACCCCAGGATCCTCGGCGTCGCACCCTACGAGCCGCGCCTGTTCGTGCATCAGTTCCGTCTCGCCGACGAGGGCCAGCTCGATGAGACGTTCGCGTCGTGGCTGCGGGAGGCCTACGACGTGGGTTGCGGGGCGCACCTCCGGCCTTGACGGCTGCCGGACCCGTCATCGGCATCCGACCGCACGGCGTGGCCGGCCAGACCGACCGGAAGCTGCGGCGCACTCGACCGCTCCCACCGGGGCGCCGCGCCGAAACTCAGGCGAGACCGCCGTCGATCGACCGGGAGAAGTCAGCCGGATCCTCCGGAACGAGCACCTCCGTGTCGCGGTTGAGGCTCTCGCCGCGGAAGAACGCCTTCGCTCGCGGGAAGGCGAACCAGAGGAACATCAGCAGCACGCCGAATGCGAGGGAGCCGATGCCCAGGACGAAGGTGCCGCCGATGCCGAGGAGCACCGTGTAGCCGTAGTCGACGTCGTACATGTCGATCGCCGACTGGACGAAGGCGTACGTGAGCATGAGCGCGCCGAGCAGGGGGAACAGGAACCGGTAGAAGAAGTTCCGCGCCGAGGTGAACAGGTCGTGGCGGAAGTACCAGACGCAGGCGAAGCCGGTGATGGCGTAGTAGAAGGCGATGGCGAGCCCGAGCGAGAGGATCGAGTCCTGCAGGATGTTGTCGCTGATCAGGGTCATGCCGATGTAGTAGACCGACGCGACGATGCCCATGACGAGGGTGGAGAAGGACGGCGTCTTGTAGCGCGGGTGCACCGAGGCGAACTTCCGCGGGAGGGCCTTGTACGCCGCCATCGCGAGCGTTCCCCGGGCCGTGGGCAGGATCGTGGTCTGCGTGGACGAGATCGCCGAGATCATGACGGCGACGACCAGCACCCAGCCGAGCGGGCCGAGCAGCCCGTCCTTGATCGCCAGGAAGAAGTCGTCGGCGTTGGCCTCGTTGCCCAGGCCCGTGCCGTCGCTGCCCAGCCCCGCGTACATCATCGCTGCGACGGTGACTCCGACGTAGGTGACCAGCAGGATGACGGTGGTCAGCAGTGCCGCCCGTCCGGGGATGCGCTTGGGGTCCTTGGTCTCCTCGTTCAGGGCGAGGCAGGTGTCCCAGCCCCAGTAGATGAAGAGCGCGAGCAGGATGGACTCGACGAATCCGCCCCACTCCGTGAAGGCGAACGGGTTGAACCACGACCAGTCGAACGGAGTCGGGTCAGGGGCGGTGCCGGCGAAGAAGTGCCACAGCGCGGCGACCACGAAGATCGCCAGGGCCAGGTACTGGATGCCGAGCAGGATGTTCTGGATCCGCTCGCCGATCTCGACCCCGCGCCAGCTGACCCATGTCATCGCTGCGATGAACACGACGCCGGTCGCGGTGACCAGGGGGACGTTGTCGGAGAGCAGCGCGTCCTCCGGGTTCCCGACGAACCCGTCGATGAGCGCCCAGAAGTAGATGCCGGCGATCTGAGCGAGATTCGCGAGCACGACCATGCCGGCGACGGCGACGCCCCATCCGCCCATCCAGCCCACCCATGGACCGAACGCCTTCGTGCCCCACGTGAAGGTGGTGCCGCAGTCCGGCACGGCGTTGTTGAGCTCGCGGTAGGCGAACGCGATGAAGAGCATCGGGATGAACGCGATGACGAACGCGATGGGCGCCTGAGCCCCGACGGCGAGGACGACGAACCCGAGGGTCGCCACGAGGGAGTAGACCGGGGCGGTGGAGGCGAGGCCGATGACGGTGGAGCCCCAGAGGCCCAGCGTGCCGGCGGCGAGTCCCTTGCCCTCAGGACGTTGCAGATCGATCGGGGTTGTAGCCACAGAGTGACGCTAAGCGCTGGGGGAAGAGCCGGTCAACACGGGCCCCCGACGGTTCGGCCGGACATCGTCGACGGGAAGGACAATGCGAACGGGGTCCGCTCCTGAGGAGATGAGCCAGGCGCGCCCCGCTCCCGGCTCGCAGTACGGCGGCACGCCGCGGATTCCCGCCACGACGCGGAGCTCCGCGGCGCACGACGTGTCGATGACCAGATCGTGGTCGCCGCGCACATCGGCCAGCAGACGCCAGTGACGCTGCCAGTCGTCCGGTTCCCCCACGACGACCACGGAGCCCGCGGCCGCGGGCGCGGGATCCGCCACGTAGTCGTCCACCTCGAGCACCCGCACACCGAGATCCCGCCAGACCGCGTGTGCCCGGCGGACCGAGGGTGACCGGCGGGCGACCACACCGGTGAGCCGTGCCGTCGGCATCCAGGCCTCTTCCACGGCTGCGACCTCGGGCAGCGCAGCCGGCGCGGCCGCGATCTGCACCGCACGGCCGTCCAGGCGACCCCGCCCGGGCGGGGCCGAAGGATCGAAGGCCGACGGATCGCCGCCGGCTGCGGCGTGGTCGACGCGCGACGGGTAGGGAAGGATCAGCCGCCGCGGGAACAGCTCGGCGACGCGCGACACCGCTCCGGTGAGCCGGTGGCTTCCGGCCACGACGAGCACGCCGGCGGCGCCCGCCCGGCGCAGGAGCTCCTCGACGCGCTCCAGCACCACATGCGCGTACTCCGATGGCAGGCGCAGGGACACCGCGTCGAGGTCGTCGATCAGCACGGCGGAGCCCGCCGGCGGCAGCCGGTCGTGCAGAGACGAGACGGCGTCCCACAGTCGTTCCGGGTGCGCCGGGACGCGTACGACCCTCCCGCGCGCGTGCGTCGCGATGACCTCGAGCGCGTTGGACACACCCGATCCCGGACCGCCGAGCACGAGCAGTCCGCGATCGGCCGGAGTGATGAATGCCACCGGCTGGCGCTGACGCTCCGGCTCGTCCGCCAGGCCGAGGAGCACGCCTTCCGCGGGGAGGGCGTCCGGCGTCCCCGCCGCGTGAGCGGCGAGATCGCCGACCGTCAGCAGGGCGGGGAGGGCCGGCAGCCACGGGCGCGAGGGAGGACGGCGCCCCGTGCGCAGGGCGGCCACGGCGACGTCCTCGGCGGTCGCGAGCGCGATCCGCACCTGCTGCGGCGCGGCGTCGCCCGCGCGGCGCACGAACGCGGTCCCCTGCCCCGCTGCCCCGCCGGGCAGACGCGCGGCGTCGTCCGTGCCGAGGAGCGCACGGCTGTCGGCGGGGTCCGTGACGCGGAGGCTGACGCGCAGCGGACAGTTCGCCAGCAGGTTGTCCCGGATGACGCCCGCCGACCGCTGGGTGCCGAGGATGAGGTGGATCCCGAGGGCGCGGCCCCGTGCCGCCATGTCGGCGAAGAGCGCATGCAGCTCGGGATGGTCGGCCAGCAGTGCGGCGAACTCGTCGACGACCACGACCAGCCGGGGAAGACGCACACGCGGATCGAGGATGTCCCGGGCGCCGGCAGCCGCGATGGTGGCCTCGCGGCCCCGCAGTTCGGCACGGAGGCTCTCCATCGCCCGTCGCGCCCCCGAGCCGTCCAGGTCGGTGATCACGCCGGTGACGTGCGGCACGCCCGCCAGCCCGTCGAACGCCGTGCCGCCCTTGAAGTCCGCCAGCAGGAACGTCACTTCGTCGGTGGTGCGCGTCGCGCAGAGCGCGAGGATCCAGGTGATCAGCAGCTCGCTCTTGCCGGAGCCGGTCACGCCCGCCACCACGGCGTGAGGGCCGTCGGCGACCAGGTCGACGATGGCCGTCACCCCGCCCGTCACCCCGATCGCCGCGGGCAGTCCGCGCGTCGCGGGTACTCCGGGCGTTGTCCGGGGTACGGCTGCGAGCAGCGGTGCCAGCGTCAGGGGCTCGCCGCCGTCCCGCAGCAGGCCGAGGCTGCGTTCGGCGCGGCCGCTCAGCTCACGGGCGATCTCATCGGCCTGCGCCCGCCCGACGGCCTCGACCCGCACGGGCACCGTGTCGCCGGCGTGCTCCATGCGCGCGACGCCGGGCGCCTCGACCGTCAGAACGGCCTCGCAGCGCGGCGGCAGCGGCTCGCCGGGGTGGCATCGGGCGATCACGACGTCCGCCTCGGCGGGCACCAGTTCGCCGGGACCGATGACGGCGAGTCCCGTGCCGCCCCGGACCGTGCGGTGCGGCAGTGCCTCGATCCAATCCAGCGCCGCGCCGACCGGGCCGACGATGCGCAGATCGCCGGGGGCCAGTGCCAGGCACAGCTGCAGCGCGAGCGCCCGCTGCACGGCCGCGGCGAGCGTGTCGGGGCCGACCACCGCGATGCCCGCCGTCAGCGGCACCGTGACCGGGGCACCGGTGACCCTGGCTGCCCGGCGGCGCAGCTCGATGGCCTCGGGATCCCCGTCGCCGCCGGTCACGCGCACGC
>NZ_JBJDRK010000048.1:0-37148 GCF_044987405.1 Microbacterium sp. ZW T2_14
GGCGACCTCGCCGACCGCGTAGAGGCCGGGAAGCGTCGTACGACCGAACAGATCGGTCGCGACCCCGCCCATGAGGTAGTGCGCGGCCGGTGTCACCGGGATGGGCTCGCGCGCCCAGTCGAGACCGCGCTCGCGGACGGCGGCGTCGATCGTCGGGAATCGTCGCGCGAGGAACGCCGCGCGATCGTCGGCATCCGACGAGTGGATGTGCGTCGCGTCGAGGAGCACCGGGCGTCCGCCCTGGGCGTCCATCTGCCGCGCGATCGCCCGGGCGACGACGTCACGGGGCGCCAGCTCGCCGTCGGGGTGCACGTCGAAGACGAACCGGCGGCCGTTCTCGTCGACGAGGGCCGCGCCCTCGCCGCGCACGGCCTCCGAGACGAGGAAGGACTTGCCCGCCGCGGGGCCGGCGGCGTCAGCCTTGCCCTCCAGTCCGGCGGCGTCAGCCTTGCCCTCCAGTCCGGCGGCGTCAGCCTTGCCCTCCAGTCCGGCGGCGTCAGCCTTGCCCTCCAGCCCGGCGGCGTCAGCCTTGCCCTCCAGGCCGGCGGCGTCAGCCTTGCCCTCCAGGCCGGCGGCGTCAGCCTTGCCCTCCAGGACCGTCGGGTGGAACTGGAAGAACTCGAGGTCGGCGACCTCGGCTCCCGCCCGGATGGCCGCGGCGATGCCATCGCCCGTCGCGACCTCGGGGTTGGTGGAGTGCGCGTACAGCTCGCCCGCGCCGCCGGTCGCGAGCACGAGCGCGTCGGCGTGGACGGTCATGCGGCGGCCGGCCGCGGCATCCGTCTCACCGACGAGCAGTTCCGCCCCGGTGACTCGGCCGTTCGCGACGACCAGGTCGATCAGGAACGCGTGCTCGACCACGGTCACGGCGCTGGCACGTAGCCGCGCGACGAGCGCCTTCTCGATCGCCGTGCCGGTGGCGTCGCCTCCGGCGTGCAGGATGCGCGGGTACGAGTGTGCCGCCTCGAGACCTTTGACGAGTCCGCCGCTCTCATCGCGGTCGAACGCGACACCGAGCGCGATGAGCTCGCGGATCCGCTCCGGCCCTTCGTCGGCGAGCACGCGCACCGCGGCGGGATCGCTGAGCCCCGCGCCCGCCACGAGGGTGTCGTGGACGTGGTCGTCGACCCGGTCGTCGTCGAACATGACACCGGCGATCCCGCCCTGCGCGTAGCGGGTGTTCGCGTGCTCCAGGACGTCCTTGGTCACGAGGGTGACACGGCAGCCGTGCTCGACGGCGTGCAGGGCCGTCAGCAGCCCCGCGATGCCCGAGCCGATGACGACGGCGTGGACTGCGGCATCCGTCGACGAGGTCATGACGCGTTCTCCCACGCGGCCGCGGGGGCCGCCGGGGGCTTGGCCGCCAGCATCCGCTCCAATGCCAGGCGGGCCGGGTCGGCGACGTCCTGCGGCACGGTGATGCGGTTGCGGACCTCGCCGTCGACGAGTCCCTCGAGCACCCACGCCAGGTACCCGGGGTGGATGCGGTACATCGTCGAGCAGGGGCACACCACCGGGTCGAGGCAGAAGATCTCGTGCTGCGGGTATTGCGCGGCGAGCCGCTGCACGAGGTTGACCTCGGTGCCGATCGCGAACGTGGCGGGCTCCGTCGCGGCTTCGATCGCCTTGCGGATGTAGTCGGTCGAGCCGGATTCGTCAGCGGCGTCGACGACGTCCATCGGGCACTCGGGGTGCACGATGACCCGCACGCCGGGGTGCTCGGCGCGCGCCTTCTCGATCTGCTCGACCGAGAAGCGGCGGTGCACCGAGCAGAAGCCGTGCCACAGGATGACGCGCGCATCCTCGATGGCGTCGACGGATGCCCCGCCCAGCGGCCTGCGCGGATTCCACATCGGCATCTGCTCGAGGGGCACGCCCATCGCCTTCGCGGTGTTGCGGCCCAGGTGCTGGTCGGGGAAGAAGAGCACCCGGCGGCCGCGCTGGAACGCCCACTCGAGCACCGTCCGCGCGTTCGACGACGTGCAGACGATGCCGCCGTGGCGACCGACGAAGCCCTTGATCGCCGCCGAGGAGTTCATGTACGTGACCGGGATCACGGGCACGAGGCCGTCCGCGTCGACGGCGTCCATGTCGCCGTAGACCTCGGCGAGCTGCTCCCAGCAGTCCTCGACCTGGTCGATGTCGGCCATGTCGGCCATCGAGCAGCCGGCGGCGAGGTTCGGCAGGATCACGGCCTGCTCGGGGCGCGACAGCAGATCGGCGGTCTCGGCCATGAAGTGGACGCCGCAGAACACGATGGCCTCGGCATCCGGGTGCTCCAGCGCCGCGTTCGCGAGCTGGAACGAGTCGCCGACGTAGTCGGCGTGCACGACGACCTCTTCGCGCTGGTAGAAATGGCCGAGCACCACGACCCGGTCGCCGAGCGTCGCCTTGGCGGCGCGGACGCGTTCGGCGAGCTCCGCCTCGGATGCCTCGCGGTACTCGCGCGGCAGCTCGCCCTGGCGTGGTGAGCCCGTCGGGATGACGTCGCCCATCGACGAGCCGGGACCGTACCCGGGGCGCGTGTCGAAGTCCCACGGGCCGGCGGCGAGGTCGGTGTTGCAGGTCTCGCCGGTGGAGGCGCCCGCGATGATCGCCTGGATCGCGTGATCCACGGATGCATCGGTGCTCGTCCGCTGCGCGGTGCCGGGCCGCTCCGCGGTGGCTGGCTGAGCGTTGAGGGTGATGTTGACGGCAGGCATGTCGGGCGCTCCGTTCGGATGGGTCAGTCGCGCGCGTCGAGCGGGCCGCGGTCGGCGAGCTCGACGTGCTGGTTGTAGCGGTACAGGCGCGCCGGGCGGTGGCTGCCGGTGCGGAAGCGGTCGGTGGGGATGAGGGTGTCGGAGTTCTCCACCTGCCGACGGAAGTTGGCGGGGTCGAGCCGCCGACCGAGGATGGCCTCGTACACCTCTCGCAGATCCGCCAGGGTGAACTCGTCCGCGAGCAGGCCGTGGGCGATGCGGCTGTAGCCGACTTTGTTGCGCAGGCGCCACAGCGCGTATTCGACGATCTCGTTGTGATCGAAGGCCAGCCGGGGCAGCGACGCGGCGTCGAACCACGAGACGTTCTCGACGGTGCTGTCGGTGATCTCGTCGGCGCGCAGCAGGGCCCAGTACACGATCGAGACGACGCGGGTGGGCGAGCGATCGACAGCGCCGAAGGCGTACAGCTGCTCCAGATAGCTCGGCGCGAGTCCGGTCGTCTCGCCGAGGGTGCGGGATGCCGCGGCCGCGAGCCCTTCGGTCGCGTCGAGCCAGCCGCCGGGCAGCGCCCACTGGCCTTCGTGCGGATCCCGCGTTCGTCGCACGAGCGGGAGCACCACCTGCACGGCGTCGCTGCCGGGCAGGCGTCGCAGCGTGAAGATCACGGTGGACACCGCCACGCGGATCGCGTCGGCGGGGGAGAGTTCCGGAGCTGTTCTGGTCATAGTGACTCTAACTGTCGGTTCGATCATAGTGTCATGACGACCAGAAGCCAAACCGCGGCCGTAACCTCCGTGCTCCACGCGCGTTCCGGACCAACCGTTGTGAAGACGTGACGTAGCGGTGGGCCCGGAGGGATGCGAAGTGGTGCGGTGTTTGTTAGGTTTACGTTCAAACATTTGTTAGGACTCAGTACTAATGAATGCCCCGGGTGCCTTCGCACTCCTCCCTGCAATGTCGCACGAGAGAAAGAACCAACGATGATTCGAAACGCGAAGCGCCGAGCGGCGCTCATCGCCGTGGCCGGGACAGCGATCCTCGGCATCGGCCTGTCGGGCTGCGCCGGTGGTGGCGGCGACGACAGCGGTGAGTCCGACGGACGCACCCTCCGGGTCTGGGCGGGCAGCCAGACACCGATCGAGGCCAACTTCAACCCGTTCTCGCCGAGTGTGCTGCACGCTGCACTCGGCCCGATCTACGAGCCGCTGTTCTTCTACAACAAGACGGCCGACGAGGCGCCCGAACCCATGCTGGGCGAGAGCTTCGAGTACAACGAGGACGGCACCGTCATCACGGTGAAGCTCAAGGACGGCGTGAAGTGGAACGACGGTGAGGACTTCACCGCCGAGGATGCGGCGTTCACGTTCAACTACGAGCCGAACCATCGCGACGGTCTCATCTCGGCGGAGGCGACGGATGACAGCACCGTCGTTCTCACCTACGAGACGCCGCAGTTCACAAACGAGTTCCAGATCCTCGGGACCACGTGGATGCTGCCCGAGCACATCTGGTCGGAGGTCGACGACTACACCACGTTCACCGACGAGGAGCCGGTCGGCACCGGACCGTACGTGGTCGACAAGGTGACGGATGCCTCGTACAGCGTCGTCGCGAACGACGAGTTCCGCGACGAGGGCGTGCCCGCGATCAAGAAGGTGCAGTACATCGGCATCGATGCCAACCAGTCGGCACAGGACCTGCTGACCGCCGGAGAGCTCGACTGGACCGGGATGTTCGTGCCGAACCCTGACTCGGTCACCTCCAACGGTGTCATCAGCATGCTGAACACGCCGCAGGATCCGACGGTGCTCTACACCTGCTCCAACGCCGACCTCGGCTGCACCGGCCCGCAGACCGACGTGGCCGTCCGCCAGGCCCTCAACGTCGCGATCGACCGCGCCACGATCAAAGAGAAGGCGTTCGTCGGCCTGACCGGCGACATCTCGCCCACCTTCGCCCTGCTGCCGCGCGACCAGAAGTGGGTCGCCGACCTCGCGAACGAGGTCAGCCCGCAGTCGCCCGACGCTGCGGCCGCCGGTGAGATCCTCGAGGCCGCCGGCTACGCGAAGGGCGGCGACGGCTTCTACGCGAAGGACGGCGCGCCGCTCGAGCTGAGCCTCGTCTCGGTCGACGGCTGGACCGACTACAACGACGCCGCGAAGCTCATCGCCGAGCAGGCGGCGGAGGCCGGCATCAAGGTCAACGCATCGACGGTGCAGTGGCAGGAGTTCTCGGACGCCCGCCAGACCGGCCAGTACCAGCTCATCATGGGCGGCGTCATCGGCACCTCGGTCGCCGACCCGTTCCAGATCTACAAGGACTGGTTCACCGGCGAGTCGACCTCGCAGGTCGGCGAGGAGGTTCCGACCGGACGCTGGAACTTCAGCCGCTACGACAACGCCGTCGTGAACGAGGCCGTCGCCGCGGCCGCCTCCACGAACGACGAGGCCGTCAAGCAGGAGGCGTACGCCGCGGTGCAGGCCGAGATCGTGCGCGACCTGCCGTACATCCCGCTGGTCATCAACGCCACCCAGACGTTCTTCAACACGAAGGACTTCACGGGCTGGCCGACAGAGGAGGACCTGTACGCCTTCCCGCCCGCGTGGGGCTCGGTCGCGTCCGGCTACGTCCTCCAGCACCTGGAGCCGGTGAAGTAATGCGGAACCGGGCAGAGGCCGCGGCACGGAGGAGCAGGCCGCAATGAAGTTCTATGCGCGGCGGATCGCGTTCTATGTGGTGACACTGTGGGCGACGATCTCCCTCAACTTCCTCCTGCCGAGGCTTCTGCCCGGTGACCCCGCCGACATCCTCCTCGCGAAGATGCAGCGGGCGGGCGGCGAGCTCAACGAGACCACCGTCCGCAACATCAAGGCCCTGCTCGGCGGCGACTCGTCGTCGATGTGGGAGCAGTACGTCGCGTACTGGGGCCGGATGCTCCAGGGCGACCTGGGCGTCTCGGTCACGAAGTACCCGACGCCGGTGACGGAGCTCATCGCCGCGGCGCTGCCGTGGACGGTCATCCTGGTGGGCATCGCCACTGTCATCTCGTTCGTGCTCGGCGTCGGCATCGGCGCCTGGGTGGGCTGGAGACGGGGCACCTGGGTCGATCACCTCGTGCCGTTCACCACCGTGCTGCAATCCATCCCGTACTTCTGGCTCGCACTGGTGCTGGTCGCCATCTTCTCGGTGGCGCTCGGCGTCTTCCCGATCTTCGGCGGCTATGACGTGTGGGCGTTCCCCGACGGCCCGGAGTGGAGCTGGGACTTCATCGGCAGCGCGATCTACCACGGGTTCCTGCCGGCGCTCACGATCGTGCTGAGCTCGATCGGGGGGTGGCTGCTCGGCATGCGCAACATGATGGTCTCGACCGTGTCGGAGGACTACATCGTCACGGCCGAGGCCAAGGGGCTGAAGCCGATGCGCATCCTCCGCACCTATGCGACGCGCAACGCGGCGATCCCCTCGATCGCGGGCTTCAGCATCTCGCTCGGCTTCGTCGTGGCCGGCTCGATCGTGATGGAGCAGGTGTTCACGTACCCCGGCATCGGCAAGCTCATGATCCAGTCGGTGCAGAACAGCGACTACGCCCTCATGCAGGGTGTGTTCCTCGTGATCACGGTCGCGGTGCTCGCCGCGAACTTCATCATGGACATCGTCTACGGATTCATCGACCCGAGAGCACGTCACAATGTCTGAAAGGGTCGAAGTGACAGAATCGTCGATCAGCGATCTCGACAGCGCCCCCGAGACGCTCTCCGACCGCACCATCGATCCCGCCATCGTCGCCCCCGGCGCCCTGATGACGCCGCCGGTCGACGCCGAGGTCATCGCGGCACGGGACGAGGCATCGGCCGCCCGCCGCGGCATCCGTCAGCTTCTTCCGCGGATGTCGCTCAAGCTCGCGCTCGGCCTCATCATCGTCGGCGGGATCGTGCTGTTCGGCATTCTCGGGCCGCTGCTCTGCCAGGACCCCTTGGATTCCGACAACCCGGCGCTCTCACCTCCGAGCGCGGAGCACCTCCTCGGCACCACCAAGCTCGGCTACGACGTCCTCGCCCAGCTCGCGTGGGGCACACGGGGATCGCTCATGGTCGGCATGACCGCGGGTCTCATCGCCCTCGTGCTGTCCATCGTCTTCGGCATCATCGCGGGCTACAAGGGCGGCTGGTGGGACGAGATCCTGTCCCTCTTCACGAACATCATGCTCGTCATCCCGGGACTGCCACTGGTGATGGTGATCGCCACCTATATCCCCGGACGGAGTTGGATGCTGGTGGCCCTCGTCCTCGGGATCACGGGGTGGGCGGGCTCGGCGGTGGTCCTGCGGGCGCAGGCGCGCTCGCTGCGGTCGCGCGACTACGTCGCCGCCAGCCGGGTCGCGGGGGAGCGGACGACGCGCATCATCCGCGTCGAGATCCTGCCCAACCTCCTGCCGCTCCTCGCCGCCCAGTTCCTGTTCGCGATCATCTTCGCCATCCTGGGCGAGGCGGGCCTCTCCTACCTCGGCCTGGGACCCACCGGGTCGATCACGTGGGGCACGATGCTCAACGACGCGCAGACGGGTCAGGCCCTCGGCACCGGGGCCTGGTGGTGGTTCGTTCCGCCCGGCCTCATGATCGCGCTCCTGGGCGCCGGCCTGTCGCTGATCAACTTCTCGATCGACGAGATCATCAACCCCAAGCTGCGTCTCGCGCCCGAGAACGCGCGCCGCGTGCGCAGGGCGAAGCGCGCCGGCCGAGGCGTCGAGTCGAGCCGCGTCCTGAACGGAGCCGAAGCATGAACGGCGACGCCGTCCTGACCACGAGGAACGTGTCGATCGAGTACGAGGTCGACCCGCCGGTGAAGGCCGTCCGCGACGTCTCGCTCACCCTGCACCGGGGCGAGATCCTGGGCCTCGCGGGCGAATCGGGCTGCGGCAAGTCCACGCTCGCGTACGGGATCAACCGGCTGCTCAAACCTCCGGCGCTGATGACCTCCGGCGAGATCGTGTTCCACGACCGCTCCGGCGAGGACATCGACGTCGTCGGCCTCGCCGACGAGGAGCTGCGGCGCTTCCGGTGGGACAAGGTGTCGATGGTGTTCCAGGGTGCGATGAACTCGCTGAACCCGGTCATCAACGTCCGCGCCCAGCTCTTCGACGTATTCACGACGCACCGGCCGGGGATGTCCAAGCGCGAGAAGCAGCAGCGCAGCGAGGAGCTCCTGGAGCTCGTCGGCGTCGACCGGAGTCGCCTGTCGAGCTTCCCGCACGAGCTGTCGGGCGGTATGCGCCAGCGCGTCATGATCGCGATGGCGCTGGCCCTCGACCCCCAGGTCATGATCATGGACGAGCCGACCACCGCGCTCGACGTGGTCGTGCAGCGCGGCATCATCCGCGAGATCATGCGCCTGCGGGAGCGGCTCGGGTTCGCCGTGATCTTCATCACGCACGACCTGCCGATGCTGATCGAGATCAGCGACCGCATCGCCGTCATGCTGCAGGGCGAGATCGTGGAGCTCGGCACCGCGACCGGGATCTACCGCGATCCGCAGCACGAGTACACCAGGAAGCTGCTGTCGAGCTTCCCGAGCCTGCGCGGCGACAGGGGCGACTTCGTGCGCACCGGCACCCAGCCGGTCTCGGCGACGCCGGCCCCGGCGGTCGGCACCGTCCCGCTGGAAGAAGGAGCCGCATGAGCGCGCAGCCACTCACCGCGTCCGGGCCGCGCACGCTCGAAGCGCGGAACCTCGTCAAGGACTTCCGGCTCCGCAGCGGGCTGAGCTTCTCCACCCTCCACGCGGTGAAGGACGTGTCGTTCACCATCGAGGCAGGGCGCACGATCGCGCTGGTCGGAGAGTCCGGCTCGGGCAAGTCCACCATCGCGAAGATGCTGGCGCGGCTGGAGAACCCGACGAGCGGGCAGATCCTGCTCGACGGCACACCGACCGGCAACCGCGGCCGGGAGGTCGCGTCGTATCGCGGCGACGTGCAGATGGTGTTCCAGGATCCGTTCGCGTCACTGAACCCCTTCCACTCGATCGAGCACCACCTCGAGCGCCCGCTGCGCATCCACAACCCGGGGATGGGCAAGGCGGAGGTGCGCCGGCGCGTGCTCGAGCTGCTGGACCGGGTGCGGCTCACACCGACCGACAAGATGGCCGAGCGCCGCCCGCACGAGCTGTCGGGCGGTCAGCGCCAGCGCGTTGCGATCGCGCGGGCGCTGGCACCCGGCGCGCAGTTCATCATCGCGGACGAGCCGGTCTCGATGCTCGACGTGTCCATCCGCCTGGGCGTGCTGAACCTGCTCGCGCAGCTGCAGCGCGAAGACCACCTCGGAGTCCTCTACATCACCCACGACCTCGCGACCGCCCGGCACTTCTCCGACGAGATCCTCGTGATGTACCGCGGCGACATCGTCGAGCGGGGGCCGGCCGACACCGTCATCCTCGACCCGCAGCACGAGTACACGCGGACGCTGCTCGGGGCGGCTCCCGACCCCGAGAACCAGGGGATGCTGCGCGACGAGGTGCGCAGGGAGCTGGCGGCGAAGCAGCCCTGACACGCCGGCCACGTCTGCTCGCCGACACGCCGGACGCCATCGACGGGGCCGTTCTCCCAGGCTGGGTGCGTAGCCTGTCGAGACGGATCCCCAGGCGTGGAGGAGGTGGGATGGTCGTCGTCGACGTGGTGATCGTCCTGCTCCTCATCGCCGCCTGCATCGCCGGTGTCCAGCGCGGCTTCTTCGCCAGCATCGGGACGTTCGCCGGCATCGCCGCGGGCGCGTTCGCGGCCTTCTGGCTCACACCGCTCGTGAGCGGGTGGGTGCCCTCGCCCGTCTGGCGCGGCCCGGCCGTGATCGTCGCCGCGATCGGACTCGTCTTCGCCGGGGCGGCGATCGGCGCGGCCATCGGATCGGCGCTGCGCTCCGGCGCCGACCGGCTCAAGCTCCGCGGCGTCGAGCGCTTCCTCGGCGGCATCGCCTCCGTGCTCGCCGCCATCCTCGCGCTCGCCTTCGTCGCTCCCGCGATCGCCGTCGCCGGCATCCCCGTCGTCTCGTCCGCCGTCGCCTCGTCGAACATCCTCCGCGGGATCGAGGCGGCCACCCCCGACCCCGTCGCGGCCGCCCTGGCACAGCTGCGCGGCGCCGTGCTCGACGACAGCCTGCCGGGCCTCGGCCAGCTGCTCGGTCCCGCGACCGTCGATCCTGCGCCCCCGGTCGCCCTGGACGATCCCGAGCTGCAGCGGGCCGCGGCATCCGTCGCCCGCGTCTCGGGCAACGCGTACGCCTGCGGGCGGGGATCGGCGGGGAGTGGATTCGTCATCGCGGAGGACCGCGTGGTCACCAATGCCCACGTCCTTGCGGGCGTCGACATCCCGATCGTCGAGCTGCCGGGCGTGGCGGCGCGCGAGGGGCGTGTCGTCTACTTCGACCCCATCGACGACCTCGCCGTGATCGCCGTCGACGATCTGGGGGCCGACACCCTGCCCTTCTCGCCGACGCTGGCCGCCGGGGATGCGGCGGCCGTGCAGGGCTACCCCTACGGCGGCCCGTTCACCATGGTGCCGGCGGGGGTGGCGTCGGTGGGCACGGCCGATGTGCCCGACGTCTACGACGAGTCCTCGAACCCGCGTGAGATCTATGCCCTCGACGCGGTCGTGCGTCCCGGCAACTCCGGAGGCCCGCTGCTCACCGACGACGGAGCAGTGGCAGGCGTCGTGTTCGCACGCGCCGAGAACGACGAGAATCTCGGCTACGCGATGACCATGGCCGAGCTCGACCCGGTCGTCGCCCGCGCGCCGACACTCTCGAACACCGTGTCCACCGGCTCCTGCGTCGGCTGACGGCGTCGACCGCTATGCTGGCTGCGCAAGTCAATACGGCCCATCACCCGGGCGGGAGAGCCTCGGCAGCGCGATCGCCGGGCACCGAAGGAGCAAGCCTCCCCGCCAATCTCTCAGGTACCGCGTACCGTCCGGGCAGGCCGACTCTGGAGAGTGACGCTGATGCGTCCGCCGAAGGAGAAAGCCGGATGCCTCGCATCCGGTGAAACTCTCAGGCCCATGACAGAGGGGGAGTTCACAGGCGTCGAGCGGCGCCTGCCCGTCCGCGACCGGGAGAACTCATGACAGAACTCCGTACGACTGCCTTGCACGACCGCCACGATTCGCTCGGCGCCTCGTTCACCGACTTCGGCGGCTGGCTCATGCCGGTGCGCTACAGCTCCGACCTCGCCGAGCACCACGCGGTGCGCACCGCGGCCGGTCTCTTCGACATCTCGCACATGGCCGAATTCGCCGTCGACGGGCCGGGGTCCGGCGCCTTCCTCGACTACGCGCTGGCCGGCGCCCTCTCTCCGATGCGCGTGGGCAAGGCGAAGTACTCGCTGGTGCTCGACGAGTCAGGCGGCATCGTCGACGACGTCATCGTGTACCGGATCGCCGAGCACCGCTTCCTGGTGATCGCCAACGCCGGGAACCGGGAGGCCGTCGCCCGCGCGTTCGCCGCCCGCATCGATGGGTTCGGGGCCGAGCTCGACGACCACACCGACGACATGTCGCTGATCGCCGTACAGGGCCCCGTCGCCCGTGCCGTCGTGGAGGCGACGGCCGGCATCACCGATGTGACGCCGTCGTTCGCGGACCTCGGCTACTACGCGTGGGCATCGGGATCGTTCGACGACGCCTCCCTTTTCGTCGCCCGAACCGGCTACACCGGCGAGGACGGCTTCGAGCTGCTGGTCCCCAACGCGGTCGCCCCGGCGCTCTGGGATGCGCTGCTCGCCGCGGGCGAGCCTCTCGGACTCGTTCCCGCCGGGCTCGCCGCGCGCGACACGCTGCGCCTGGAGGCAGGGATGCCGCTCTACGGCCACGAGCTCTCGCGCGACATCGTGCCCGCACAGGCCGGGCTCGGCCGCGTCGTGGCGGTCGAGAAGGACGACTTCGTCGGCAAGGCCGGTCTCGCGGCGGTCGTGACGCCCGACGCCCCGGTGCTCGTCGGCCTCGTCTCGGAGGGCCGGCGCGCGGGTCGTGCGGGCTACGCCGTGTTCGACAGCGCCGACGCCGAGACCCCGGTCGGCGAGATCACGAGCGGCGCGCTCAGCCCGACGCTCGGACATCCCATCGCCATGGCGTTCGTCTCGCCGGAGGCGAGCGCCCCCGGCACCCCGCTCTTCATCGACGTGCGAGGGACCCGCATCCCCGCGACCGTGACCGCCCTGCCCTTCTACCGGAGGAACTCATGACCGACCTCACCGACCTCAAGTACACCGCCGAGCACGAGTGGGTCGCCCTCGACGGCGACACCGCGACCGTCGGCATCACCTCCTACGCCGCCGACAAGCTCGGCGACGTCGTGTTCGTCGAGCTGCCCGCCGTGGGCAGCACGGTCACCGCGGCCACCGTCGTCGGCGAGATCGAGTCCACGAAGTCCGTCGGCGAGCTCTATGCGCCGCTGACGGGCGAGGTCGTCGAGGTCAACGACGCGGTCGTCGACGACCCGTCGCTCGTGAACGCCGATCCGTTCGGCGCCGGCTGGCTCGTCAAGCTCACCGTCGACCCGGCGACCGTCGCCGAGCTGCTCGACCGCGACGCGTACATCTCACTCACGGGCGGCGCCGAATGACGGGTCTGTTCGTCGATCGTCACATCGGGACGGATGCCGCAGCCCAGCGCACGATGCTCGACGCCCTGGGCTACGACAGCGTCGATGCCCTCGTTCAGGCGGCGGTGCCGGCATCCATCCATGCGAAGCCGCGCTCGGACGGGAGCGCCGCGCAGACGACCGACATCCCGCCCGCCGCGACCGAGGCCGAGGCGCTCGCCGAGCTGCGCCAGCTGGCCTCGCAGAACCGCACCGCCCGCCCGATGATCGGCCTCGGCTACTACGACACGCTCACACCGTCGGTGATCGCGCGCAACGTGCTCGAGAACCCGTCCTGGTACACCGCGTACACCCCGTACCAGCCCGAGATCTCCCAGGGGCGCCTGGAGGCGCTCATCAACTTCCAGACCATGGTGACCGACCTCACCGGGCTCACGACCGCGAACGCGTCGATGCTCGACGAGTCGACCGCGGTCGTCGAGGGCATGCTCGTCGCGCGGCGAGGCTCCAAATCGGCGTCGAACGTCTTCGTGGTCGACGCCGACACGCTGCCCCAGACGAAGGCGCTGCTCGCCCATCGGGCGGCGGCGGTCGGCATCGAGCTCGTGGAGCTCGACCTCGCCCACGGGGCGACGCTGCCCGATGACCTCTTCGGCGCGTTGATTCAGTACCCGGGCGCGTCGGGCCATATCTGGGACCCGTCCGGCGTCGTCGACGCCGCTCATGTCGCGGGTGCGCTCGTGGTGGCGGCTGCCGACCTGCTCGCGCTCACCCTGCTGCGCTCGCCCGGCTCGTTCGGGGCGGACGTCGCGGTGGGCACGACCCAGCGCTTCGGCGTGCCGCTCGGCTTCGGCGGACCCCACGCCGGCTACATGGCCGTGCGCCAGGGGCTCGAGCGCCAGTTGCCCGGACGCCTCGTGGGTGTCTCGCAGGACGCCGCCGGCCACCCCGCGTACCGCCTCGCGCTGCAGACCCGCGAGCAGCACATCCGCCGCGAGAAGGCGACCTCGAACATCTGCACGTCGCAGGTGCTGCTGGCTGTCATGGCCTCGATGTACGCCGTGTACCACGGCCCCGACGGGCTGCGTGCGATCGCCACCGACGTGGCGAAGAAGACCGAGGCGCTCGCCGCACGGCTGCGCACGTACGGCCTGTCGCTCCGCTCCGACGCCTTCTTCGACACCATCCGCGTCGCGACGCCGGGCGCCTCGCGCCGGGTGATCGAGCGCGCCCGCGAGCGCGGCTACCAGCTCTTCTGGGCAGACGACGCGACGGTCGGCGTCTCGATCGACGAGACGACCACGGCCGACGACCTCGCGGCAGTGGCCTGGGCCTTCGGACTGCCCGAGAACGAGTTCCTCGGTGCGGGCGAGCAGGGCGAGCGCACGCTGCCCTTCGCGGATGCCGAGCCCCTCGCCGGTGTGCCTTCCGTGCTGCGTCGCGTCGAGGAGTTCCTCACGCACCCGGTGTTCAACACGCACCGTTCCGAGACGGCGATGATGCGCTACCTCAAGCAGCTCTCCGACCGGGACTACGCCCTGGACCGCGGCATGATCCCGCTGGGATCGTGCACCATGAAGCTCAACGCCGCGACCGAGATGGCGGCGGTGTCGTGGCCGGAGTTCTCGCGCGTGCACCCGTTCGCGCCCGAGGCCGACGTGCACGGCTACCTCGCACTGATCGAGCAGCTCGAGGTCTGGCTCGCCGAGGTCACCGGCTACGACGCGGTATCTCTGCAGCCCAACGCCGGCTCGCAGGGCGAGCTCGCCGGACTCATGGCGATCCGGGGATACCACCGCGCCAACGGTGATCAGGGGCGCACGGTGTGCCTCATCCCGTCGTCGGCGCACGGCACCAACGCCGCGTCCGCCGTGCTCGCGGGCATGCGGGTGGTCGTCGTGGCGTGCGACGACGCCGGCAACGTCGACCTCGACGATCTGCGCGCGAAGATCGCGGCGCACGCCGACGAGCTGGCCGCCCTGATGATCACGTACCCGTCGACGCACGGCGTGTACGAGCACGACGTGCTCGACATCACGCAGGCCGTGCACGACGCCGGGGGACAGGTGTACATCGACGGCGCGAACCTCAATGCCCTCCTCGGCTACGCGCGGTTCGGCGACCTGGGCGGCGACGTCTCGCACCTGAACCTGCACAAGACGTTCGCGATCCCGCACGGCGGTGGCGGACCGGGCGTCGGTCCCGTGGCGGCGAAAGCCCATCTCGCACCGTACCTGCCCTCGCATCCGTTCTCGCAGCGGCGGGATCACGCGGGCGGCGTCTTCGACGGCGGGCCCATCTCGGCCGCACCGCACGGATCGGCCGGCATCCTGCCGATCTCGTGGGCGTACGTGCGGATGATGGGCGCCGAGGGGCTGCGCGACGCCACTGCGGCCGCCGTGCTCGCGGCCAACTACATCGCGGTGCGCCTGCGCGGGCACTACCCGGTGCTGTACACCGGCGAGGACGGCCTCGTGGCACACGAGTGCATCCTCGACCTGCGGCCCCTGCGCGAGGCGACCGGGATCACTGTCGACGATGTCGCCAAACGGCTCATCGACTACGGCTTCCACGCCCCGACGATGTCGTTCCCGGTCGCAGGCACGCTCATGGTCGAGCCGACCGAGTCGGAGGACCTCGGCGAGATCGAGCGCTTCATCGAGGCCATGATCGCGATCAAGGCCGAGGCCGAGCGCGTCGCGGCGGGGGAGTGGCCCGCCGACGACAACCCCCTCGTGAACGCGCCGCACACGGCCGAGGCCGTCGTGGTGGGCGAGTGGACGCATGCCTACTCGCGCGAGAGCGCCGTGTACCCGGTCCACGCGCAGATCCGCACGAAGTACTGGCCCCCGGTCCGACGGATCGACCAGGCGTACGGCGACCGCAACCTCGTCTGCGCCTGCCCGCCCATCGAGGCCTTCGCCTGACGGCCAGTGGAGACGGGATGCCGGTGCCCGCGGCATCCCGTCGCCCTCCGGTTCGCGAGCCCGCCCGAGCCGCGAGGGTGCAGCTGGCGGACGACAGGTAGGTGAACTCCCTACTCCTCGTCCGCCGGCTGCACCCTCGCCGATTCGGATCGGGCGGTCTGGCGGTGCGGGGCGCGCGCAGACAGCTCCCGTTTCAGGGAGTGGAGCGGGACCGACTGCTCCGATGCGATCGGACGCAACCCGGCACCGAGGAGGATCTGCTGGAGAGGTGTGACCGACGTAGCGTCGCCCCACCCCCAATGCGCGATCGCGTTCACCTCGGCCTGGCTGCGCAGGCGCCGGTCGCGCACGTGCTGTCGTCGCAGCACTGTCGCGGCGTCGCCGAATCGGCCGTCGTACTTCAGGTCGCCGTCCGCCTCGCCGAGCACCCCGAGCGAACGCCAGAGCATGTCGCCCCGATCCACCTCACCCGAGTCCGATCGGAACGAGATCTGCAGTTCGGGCTCGGGGAACCCGAGCCATTCGATCACACAGAGGCTGACGGACTCGAGCGCCGTCTCGGCCTGTGCGGTGCTGCGGCTGAGTGACCAGCGCGCGATGTTCCGGCCGCGACTGCTCGTCCTCATCTCATTGCCAGCGACCAGGAGCTCCCGGGTCAGTGCGGGATCGGCGCGCAGAGCTGCGTCAGCGGCGGATCGGCCGATCGCCGGGTGCCGATGGCGAGAGAGGTCGATCGCTGTATCAGCAGGAGAGGTGAGGGCCATCCCGCTCGCCTCGACGATCGTCCTGTCATCAGCGGCCCGATGCGACCGCACGCCCGCAGCCAGACGCGAGGTGCCCGAGCTTTCGACGAGGAGGTGGATGACGACCGGATCGCCGAAGATGGGCATGCCGAGCAGAGCCGCTGCCGACTCGCAGCAGAAGACCACGTCCGGCAGCATGAGAGCAACGGCGTGGACACGGGCCAGGTAACGATCCCACGGCGCGAGCGCCTTCCACAGCCTGGCGGATGCATATACCCCGTGGCGGACCCTTACGAGCGCCCCCGTCGCAACAGCCCGTTCGGGATGCGGCGTGTCCGTCCAGCGGATCAGAGGGATCGGACTCGGCCTGACGATCGTGGACGCGGCGATGAGCGGCATCCGTCCACCATCCGCGGTGTGGCGCGGTCGCGCCGTCCCTCCGGTCCGATCTGTGGACGACACCTCCCGGGCCCCGTCGGTGGAGGAGCCGCCGCGCACCCGCCTCCTGCGTCCTGCCCCGCCCCACCCCCAACGTCACCCGCGGCGATGCGGCTCGCCCCGAGAGTGCACCTGGTGGACGAGGCATAGGCAAGTTCCCGACCTCTCGTCCACCAGGTGCACTCTCGCCGTCGGGCAGGGGCGCCTTTAGGCGGACGGCGTCGGCGTCGGCGTGGGGGAGGGGGTCGGGATCGAGGCGAAGACGCCGGGCCAGAGTGCGGCAGCCAGCGGGTACCCGACGAACGCGACGATGTCGAGCAGCGTGTGCGCGATCACCAGAGGCATGATGCGCCCCCATCGGCGGTAGCACCAGCCGAAGACCAGGCCCATGACGAAGTTGCCGACGATCGCGCCGATGCCCTGGTAGGCGTGGTACGCGCCGCGCAGCGCGGCGGTCGTGAGGATGATCGACCAGTCGTTCCATCCCAGCCGCCGCAGCCGGTCGAAGAGGTAGCCGATGAAGATCACCTCTTCGGTGAGACCCGCGCGCAATGCCGAGAGCACGAGGAGCGGCACCGTCCACCACGCGGCGTCGAGCGGCGATGCCACGACCGCGACGGTGATCCCCAGCGCCCGTCCCGCCGCGTACAGCGCGAGCCCCGGCAGGCCGATGACGGCGGCGAGCAGGATGCCGCGGCCGAGGTCGCCGCCGAACCTGGTGAAGTCGAGACCCATGCGCCGCAACGCGTTCGTTCCGGGCTCCCAGAGCAGATACACCACGAGCGCGACGAGGGCGAGGTCGAAGAAGACGGCGAGCAGCTGGTAGGTCACGTCCCAGAAGGCCTGCACGTCGCGCGCCGGATTCACCTGGGTCTGCTGCTGCCCCAGCGGCACGGGTGCGAGGAGCTTGCGGACCAGCGACAAGACCGAGTAGAGAGCCGACTGGCCGACCGAGATCGCCAGGACGATCCAGACCTCCCACGCGAGACGCCGGCGGCCGTAGCGATCGGGCGCAGCCACCTTAGTGGAATCTCTCACGCCTGTGGGCGAGTTTGCGGGCGTCATCTTGTCAGATTGTCACACTCCGGGTCGATTGAGTTAAGGCTCTGTAACGTTTTCCCCGATCGTTTTGACCATCTCACCACTGGTGCTTATCGTTTTCCCATCCGCGCGCCGTCGGGTTCATGCCCGGCGTGCCCGCACAACCCTGCACAGGAGGAACAGTGAGAATGAAGCGCATCTCGGCTGCGGTGGCACTCGCCGCAGCCGGCGCACTGGTGATCTCGGGCTGCGCCGCCGGTGGTGGCGACAGCAACAACGATGACTCCGGTCTCGTTGAGGGCTCGTCGATCACCGCCGCGTGGAACCAGGCCTTTTACTCGATGAACGGCAACACGTCATTCGGTAACGCCACTGCGAACAACAACATCAACTACTTGGTGCTCGACGGCTTCAACTACTACAACAACACTCCGGAGCTGGTGGAGAACACGTCGTTCGGCTCGTACGAGATGGTCAGCGAGGACCCGCTGACGGTGAAGTACACCATCAACGAGGATGCCAAGTGGTCGGACGGCGCTCCCGTCGACGCGTCGGACCTCATGCTTCACTGGGCCGCCCTGTCGCGCGCGCTGGACACCCCTGACTTCGACCCGGCGGACTTCACCGACCCCGACACCGGTGAGTTCACCGAGGAGTTCCCCACCGACGTCGTGTACTTCGACTCCGGCGCAACCCCGACGTCGGGCCTCGGCCTGGTCTCGGCGACGCCCGAGGTCGGCGACGACGGTCGCACCGTCACCCTGACCTACGACGCCCCGTACGTCGACTGGGAGCTCGCTTTCGCGACCATGGGCTCGATGCTTCCGGCTCACATCGTCGGCAAGAAGGCCCTCGGCATCGACGACAACGAGGAGGCCTCGCAGGCGGTCCTCGACGCGATCGAGAACAACGACGCCGCCGACCTGGCGCCCGTCTCGGCGTTCTGGAACTCGGGCTTCAACTTCACCGAGATGCCTGACGACGCCGACCTCGTCGTCGCGAGCGGCCCGTACATGATCAGCGACTACGTCGCCGACCAGTACGTCACGCTGACGGCCAACCCGGAGTACACCGGAGACAACGCGCCGAACATCGAAGAGATCACGATCCGCTTCATCTCCGACCCGCTTGCCGCCGTGCAGGCTCTGGAGAACGGAGAGGTCGACATCATCCAGCCGCAGGCGACCGCCGACATCACCACCGCTCTGGACGGCATCGACGGCATCACCGTCGACACCAGCCTCGGTGGCACGTACGAGCACGTCGACCTGCAGTTCGACCAGGGCAAGAACCCGCAGAACATCTTCTCGAACGCGAAGGCTCGTGAGGCGTTCATGAAGGTCATCCCGCGTCAGGAGATCGTCGACACGCTGATCAAGCCGATCATCGGCGACGAGGCGATCGTGCGTAACTCGCAGATCTTCGTCCCGGGTGCTGAGGGCTACGACGAGTCCGTCGCGGCCAACGGCTCCGACGCCTACGCCGATGTCGACATCGAGGGCGCCAAGGCGCTGCTGGCCGAGTCGGGCGTCACCGACACCTCGGTCTGCATCCTGTACGCGTCGAACAACCCGCGCCGTGTCAACGAGTTCGCCCTGATCCAGGCTTCGGCCGCTCAGGCCGGCTTCAACGTGACGGACTGCGGCTCGGAGGAGTGGGGTGGCCTGCTCGGCACGCCCGGCGCCTACGACGCGTCGCTGTTCGGCTGGCAGTCGACGAGCCTCGGAGTGACGAACTCGCTTCCGACGTTCGAGACCGGCGGCATCAACAACATGAACTTCTACTCGAGCGAGCCGGCGGATGACGTCATCGCGCAGCTGAACACCGAGTTCGACGAGCAGAAGAAGATCGACCTTCAGATCGAGCTGGACAAGACGCTGTGGTCCGACTTCTACGGAGTCACCATCTTCCAGTTCCCTGAGGTCACGGCCGTCAGCGACCGCGTCACCAACGTGACGTCGTCCATCCTCGCCCCCACGGTGTTCTGGAACGCCTGGGACTGGCAGGTCGCCGACAGCGGCTCGGAGGAGTAATCACCGACACGGCACACGCCGAGTTCACGCTCGGTCAGTGACCGAGGTGGGGTGCAGGTCCCCGAAGGGGCCTGCACCCCACCGCGTTAGACTCCTCCCAGCGGCGGAGCACGGACCGGACGTCTCGCCGGTTCCGCTCCTGCGCTGATTCATCGATTGGCAGGCGGCCACACCATGGCTTCATTCATCATCCGGCGGTTGATCGCGTCGATCTTCGTGCTCTTCGCCGCGACATTCCTGATGTATCTGCTGGTGTCCTTCTCGGGCGATCCCCTAGAGGACCTTCGGCAGGGCAACGCCCCGAACAAAGCGGAGCTGATCCAAGCCCGCACCAAGCTCCTGAACCTCGACGTCCCGCCGCCGCTGCGCTACTTCCTGTGGCTCGCCGGGCTCTTCCGCGGAGACCTCGGGGTCAGCATCCAGAACCAGGCGGTCAACGCCCTGCTGGGCAACGCGATCACGTCGACGCTGACGCTGGTCACGACCGCGACCGTCGTCGCCATCGTCCTCGGCATCTCGGTCGGCATCGTCTCGGCTCTGCGCCAGTACACCGGCTTCGACTACGGCGTGACGCTGCTGGCGTTCCTGTTCTTCTCGCTGCCGATCTTCTGGGTCGCGGTGCTGCTGAAGCAGTACGGTGCGATCCGGATGAACAACTGGCTGGCGAATCCGACGATCACCGTGCCCGTCATCATCGGCATGTCGATCGTGACGGGTCTGATCTGGATGTCGCTGATCGGCGGACGATGGCGACGCCGCCTCATCGTCCTCGGTGTGGCCACTCTGGCGACGGCTGCGGTGCTGACGTTCCTGTCGGTCACCGAGTGGTTCGCGGACCCGAGCATCGGCATCGTCGTCTACGCCTTCCTCGCGGTGGGCATCGCGGTGGGTGTCACCGCCATCTCGACGGGCCTGCGCAACCGGAAGGCGGTGTACGCCTCTCTGATCGTCGCGGCCATCGGCATCGCGCTGTACTCGCCGATGATGAACTACATCCTCAACGGCATGACGATGTGGGTGTTCCTCGGGCTCGCCCTGCTCGCGGTGGTCGTCTCCGGCGCGGTCGGCTGGTTCATGGGCAGCCCCGATCGTGCGCCCGTCGTGCGGACCACCGCGATCGTCGGCTTCCTGGTGGCAGCCCTCATCGCGCTCGACAAGTACATGTCGTACTGGGCCGCGTACTCGAACTCCAGCCGTGTGCGTGGCCGCCCCATCGCCACGGTGGGCGCGTCGACGCCGGGCCTCGGCGGCAACTTCTGGGTGCAGGGCATCGACCTGTTCACCCACCTGCTGCTGCCGACGATCGCCATCATCCTGATCTCGTTCGCCAGCTACACGCGGTACTCCCGCGCAAGCCTGCTCGAGGTCATGAACCAGGACTACATCCGCACCGCGCGGGCGAAGGGTCTCACCCAGCGCACGGTGGTCGTGCGTCACGCCTTCCGCAACGCGCTGATCCCGATCACCACGATCATCGCCTTCGACGTGGGCGCCATCATCGGCGGCGCCGTCGTCACTGAGACCGTCTTCGGCTGGAGCGGCATGGGACGACTGTTCGTGACCGCCCTGGATGCCCACGACCCGAACCCCGTGATGGCGTTCTTCGTGGTGACCGGCACCCTGGCAGTGATCTTCAACCTCATCGCGGACCTCGTCTATGCGGCCCTCGACCCGAGAATCAAGGTGGGCTGACATGAACACCACAACCATGAACGAGCCCGACGCCCGCGAGAACGAGGCCAAGGCCGAGGTCACGATCGAGCAGAAGGAGACCGAAGGTCTCAGTCAGGGTCAGATCGTCCGCCGGCGCTTCTTCCGGCATCGCGCGGCGCTGATCTCGATGATCGTCCTGGCCTTCATCATCATCCTGGCGTTCACCTCGGTGGGTGTGAACCTCTGGGGTCTGCGGATTCCCGGCTGGTGGCAGTACTCGTGGGACGAGATCCCACCGAAGGTGAACAACGGCGTGCCGACCATGACGCTGTGGCCGCTGCAGTTCGGCGACCACCCGTTCGGTCAGGACGAGGTCGGTCGCGACATCTTCGCCGTCGTCATGCGCGGCACGCAGCAGTCCGTGATGGTGATGGTCATCGCGGGCGTCGTCGCCTCGATCATCGGCGTGGTGGTCGGAGCGATCGCCGGCTACTACGGCAAGATGACCGACTCGGTGCTGATGCGCTTCACCGACATCATCATCACCATCCCGCTGATCGTCATCGGCTCCGTGCTCGGCAACGCGTTCGGCAGCCTGGGTGCGGCGGTGCTCGGTGTCGTGATCGGCCTGTTCGCCTGGACGACGATGGCGCGACTGGTGCGCGGTGAGTTCCTGACGCTGCGTGAGCGGGAGTTCGTGGACGCCGCGCGCGTCTCCGGCGCTCGGGACCGACGGATCATCTTCCGCCACATCCTGCCGAACTCCGTGGGCGTGATCGTGGTCAACGCCACGCTGCTCATGGCGGGCGCGATCCTGCTGGAGTCGTCCCTGAGCTTCCTCGGGTTCGGCGTGCAGTCACCGGACACCTCGCTGGGCAAGATCATCTCCGAGAACCAGGCGGCGTTCTCGACGCGTCCGTGGATCTTCTGGTGGCCCGGCGTCTTCATCATCGCCATCGCGCTGTGCGTGAACTTCATCGGCGACGGTCTGCGCGACGCGTTCGACCCGCGCCAGAAGAAGATGCCCAGCGAGCGGGCCATGGCGCGTGCCGGGCGGGCCAGCGGCCCCATCGCGCCGACCGTCGACACGACGCCCTCGACGGACGCCCACATGGTGGATGTCGGGATCCAGACGGCCTACACGGGCGAGGACATCGTGAACTTCAACGATCCTCGCCGTGAGGAGCCGGGCGACGTACAGCACAAGCCGCTCGATCCGGAGCGGTGACGTGCGACTGCTAGACCAGCAGACCGATCACGGTGGCCGCGGTCAGCGCCACGACCACCGTGATCGTCGCCCAGTGCCACGTGATCGTGGTGGCATCCGGGTCCACGCCGGGGGCGAAGGCATCGGCATCGCGCAGCCGCTCCCAGCGACCGCGGATGAGCTGGGCCAGGTTGCCGCTGGGCGTCGTCAGCGCGTCGGCGGGGCGGAGTTCGCCGACCGAGCCCTGGGCCGTCTCGCCTACTCCGTCGAAGTCCTTCGGAGCGAGGCCGAGTGTGCGATGCCGTCCCGGCGCCGGCGCCGCCCACACGGCGATGCGACCGTTGGCCGTGTGCAGCGTCAGCGAGTAGCGGGTATCGATGGCGGTGATCGAGGGCCAGGGCACGAAGCTCGTGCGCAGGACATTCTCGACGGTGATGCCGTGCTCCTGGACGAGCAGGCTCGGCCGCCAGAAGACGGCCCAGGCCAGCACGCCCACCAGCAGGACCGGCCAGATGTAGCGCAGCGTCGACGCGGGATCGGCCACCAACAGAGCCACGGCGCCGAGGGCGCACACGACCACGGTCACGAGGGCGAGGACGCGGCCGAAAATCGGCCTGTAGCGGACTTCCTGGAACGACATGTTGACAAGCTTCGCAGATGGGACACCACTGAATGACTGACACAACGGGCATCGACGCCGAGTTGACCGCCGCGCACGGCGCCGTCCCCGAGACCATCCTCGAGGTCGAGAATCTCGGCGTGGAGTTCTGGGTCGAGGGCGAGTTCTACCCGGCCGCGATCGACATGAATTACCGCGTCCGGCGCGGCGAGGTCCTCGCGATCGTCGGCGAGTCCGGGTCGGGCAAGAGCACCAGCTCGATGGCTCTGCTGGGCCTGCTCCCCGAGAACTCGCGCGTCACCGGCTCGATCAAGCTCCTCGGACGCCAGTTGCGCGGCGTCGACGACGCCACGCTCCGCTCGCTCCGCGGCAACGAGATCGCGGTCATCTTCCAGGAGCCGATGACGGCGCTGAATCCGGTGTACACCATCGGGTTCCAGATCATGGAGGCGCTGCGTTCGCACGACCGCTCGCTGTCGCCCAACGAGGCGCGCGAGAAGGCCGTCGACCTGCTGCGCATGGTCGAGATGCCCAACCCGGAGCAGTCCTTCCACAAGTACCCGCACCAGCTGTCGGGCGGCCAGCGCCAGCGCGCGATGATCGCTCAGTCGATCTCGTGCGATCCGCTGCTGCTGATCGCCGACGAACCCACGACCGCGCTGGACGTCACGGTGCAGGCGGAGGTGCTGGACCTGCTCCGCAACCTCCACAAGCGTCTGGACTCGGCGATCATCCTGATCACGCACGACATGGGCGTGGTGGCCGACCTCGCGGACCGCATCATGGTGATGAAGAACGGCGTGGTCGTCGAGTCGGGTTCCGTGGAGAAGATCTTCCACGCGCCCGAGCACCCGTACACCCAGCAGCTGCTGGCGGCGGTGCCGCACCTCGGTCTCGGCGTGCTGGAGGATGCGGAAGCCGGCCCGGCGGAGATCGTGACCGAGACCTCGACGGTGCCCTCGGTGTCGTCGATCCGCGAGCGTGCCAGCGAGGCGGCGGACGAGATCATCGAGACGCGGACGCCGGTGCTCGCCTTCGAAGGCGTCGCGATCGACTATCCCAAGCGCGGCCGGATCCCCGCCTTCCGGGCGGCGGAAGACATCGATCTCGCCATCTATCAGGGTGAGATCGTCGGGCTGGTGGGCGAATCAGGCTCGGGCAAGACGACACTGGGGCGCGCCGCGATCGGCCTCCTGCCGATCGCCGAGGGCAAGCTGACGACCGTCGGCACGGACATCTCCCACGCCTCGCAGAAGGATCTCTTCGCGATCCGCCGCCGCACCGGGATCGTGTTCCAGGACCCGGCGTCGTCGCTGAACCCCCGCATGCCCATCGGCCAGTCGATCGGCGAGCCGATCCTGCTGGCCGGTGAAGCCAAGGGCAAGGATCTGGACCGACGCGTCGAGAGCCTTCTCAGCCAGGTGGAGCTGCCCGCGTCGTACCGCAACCGCTTCCCGCACGAGCTCTCCGGTGGTCAGCGTCAGCGCGTCGGGATCGCCCGCGCGCTCGCCCTCGCGCCGGAGCTGCTCGTGGCCGACGAGCCCACCTCGGCACTGGACGTGTCGGTCCAGGCGCGCTTCCTCGACCTGCTGCAGGAGCTGCAGCGCGAGCTGCAGTTCGCCTGCCTGTTCATCAGCCACGACCTCGCCGTCGTCGACATCCTGGCCCACCGCATCGCGGTGATGCACCACGGCAAGCTCGTGGAGGCCGGGACGCGCGACGAGATCCTCCGCGGTGCGAAGGACCCGTACACGCAGCGGCTCATCGCCGCGGTTCCGGTTCCGAACCCCGAGGAGCAGCGCGTGCGCCGCGAGGCGCGTGCCGCCCTGCTGCGGGCCGGTCTGGAGGGCTGACGCGGTCGCCGAAAGGCGACACACAGGAGCGCCTAATAGAATGGGGATGCCGGCACTCCGGCATCCCCATTCTCTTTCAAGGATTCCCTCATGGCGCGCGCCCTCCGTCCGGACCTCCGCAACGTGGCTATCGTCGCTCACGTCGACCACGGCAAGACCACCCTCGTCGACGCCATGCTGCGCCAGACCGGCTCTTTCGGCTCGCACGAGCACATGGAAGAGCGCGCCATGGACTCGAACGACCTCGAGCGTGAAAAAGGCATCACGATCCTCGCGAAGAACACCGCGATCACGTACAAGGGCGTCCACACCGACGTGCCGGTGACGATCAACGTGATCGACACCCCCGGGCACGCCGACTTCGGCGGCGAGGTCGAGCGCGGCCTTTCGATGGTCGACGGCGTCGTGCTGCTCGTCGACGCGAGCGAGGGCCCGCTCCCGCAGACGCGCTTCGTGCTGCGCAAGGCGCTCGAGGCGAAGCTGCCCGTCATCCTGCTGGTCAACAAGACCGACCGCCCCGACGCGCGCATCCCCGAGGTCGAGGAAGAAGCACACGACCTGCTGCTCGGTCTGGCGTCGGACCTCGTCGACGACGTGCCCGACCTCGATGTCGATGCGCTTCTTGACGTTCCCGTCGTCTACGCCTCGGGTCGTGCCGGCGCCGCCTCCCGCAACCGCCCCGAGAACGGCACCCTGCCCGACAACGACGATCTCGAGCCGCTGTTCGAGGCGATCCTCGAGCACGTCCCGGCCCCGTCCTACGACGATGAGGCGCCCCTGCAGGCGTGGGTGACGAACCTCGACTCGAGCCCGTTCCTCGGTCGCCTGGCGCTGCTGCGCGTCTTCAACGGCACGCTCAAGAAGGGCCAGACCGTGGCCTGGGTGCGCGCAGACGGCAGCACCAGCAACGCCCGCATCACCGAGCTCCTCAAGACGCGCGCACTCGAGCGCTACCCGGCGGAGAGCGCCGGCCCCGGCGACATCGTCGCCATCGCCGGATTCGAAGACATCACGATCGGTGAGACGATCGCCGACCCCGAAGACGTGCGTCCGCTGCCGGGCATCACGGTCGACGACCCCGCCATCTCGATGACGATCGGCACGAACACCTCGCCGCTGGTCGGCAAGGTCAAGGGTCACAAGCTCACGGCGCGCATGGTGAAGGACCGCCTGTACCGCGAGCTCGTCGGCAACGTGTCGCTGAAGGTGGTCGACATCGGTCGCCCCGACGCGTGGGAGGTGCAGGGCCGCGGCGAGCTCGCACTGGCGATCCTCGTCGAGAACATGCGCCGCGAGGGCTTCGAGCTGACCGTCGGCAAGCCGCAGGTCGTGACCAAGAAGGTCGACGGCAAGACGTACGAGCCGTTCGAGCACCTGACGATCGATGCGCCCGAGGAGTACCTCGGCGCCATCACGCAGCTGCTGGCCGCGCGCAAGGGCCGCATGGACAACATGACGAACCACGGCACCGGGTGGGTGCGCATGGAGTTCATCGTGCCGTCGCGCGGGCTCATCGGCTTCCGCACGGAGTTCCTCACCACGACGCGCGGCACGGGCATCGCGAACGCGATCTCGCACGGCTACGAGCCGTGGGCGGGTCACATCGTCACGCGCCAGAACGGCTCGATCGTCGCCGACCGCTCCGGTGTCGTCACCCCGTTCGCGATCATCGCCCTGCAGGAGCGCATGTCGTTCTTCGTCCAGCCCACGCAGGAGGTCTACGAGGGCATGGTCATCGGCGAGAACTCGCGCGCCGACGACATGGACGTCAACATCACCAAGGAGAAGAAGCTCACCAACATGCGCTCCTCCACCTCGGATTCGTTCGAGTCGATGACGCCTCCGCGTCAGCTGTCGCTCGAAGAGAGCCTGGAGTTCGCGCGCGACGACGAATGCGTCGAGGTCACGCCCGAGATCGTGCGCATCCGCAAGGTGAACCTCGACGCCACCGAGCGCGCGCGTGCGACGGCACGCCTGAAGCGCCAGGACGCCAACGCGTAATAAGAGCTGTCATACGGATGCCGCGGCCGGCGCCTCCCAGGGGCACCGGCCGCGGCATCTCTGTCAGCCCCGCACCGTCACGGTGACCGGGCGGGCTGCGGTCGAGCCGGCCGCGTTCGACAGCAGCGCGGTGAACTCGTACGTGCCGGGAGCCAGCTCGCCCACCATGGTGACCGCGTGCTGTGCGCCCGGGGTCGCCGCGGCGAGCGGCTGCCGGTCGATCTCCACGCCGTCCTGGAACAGCACGTACTCGGTCGCGTTGGTGCCCCACCAGAGGTCGGCGCTGACCGTCACGATGCCCGTTCGCGCGCCGGACGCGGTGAGCACGGCTCGGCCGGGAGCGGCATCCGTCACCGTCACCGTGTGCGTGCGCGAGGTCATCGCCCCGTGCGGATTCAGCGCCACGACCGTGTACTCGTAGGTGCCGTCGATGCGCCCGGCGATGTCGAACTCCGCGTGCTGCGCGGCGGGCGACGTGCCGTCGATCCACTGGGCGTCGACGAGTGCGCCGTTCTCGTACAGCTTCACGACTGTCGCGTTCTGCCCCCACCAGAGGTCGGCCAGGATCCGGTAGTCGCCGTCGCGCAGTCCCGTGTCGCGCCCGTTGTCGTCAGAGACGGCGAACGCTCCGGGTGCGTCGCTCGCGACGGGGGTGCCGGAGGAGAGGATGCCGGCCCCCGCGCCCGCGCGGACGATCCCCGCCACGTCCGCGACGGCGTCGAGGGCGTACGAGTACGCGTCGGCCGGATTCCACCGCACGTCGGGGGACAGCGGGCTCGCCGCCGTGGCGTTGTAGGCGGCCAGCACGTCCGTCGGCTGGCCGTTCACGAGCGTGTCGCTCGCGCGCAGCTGCGTTCCGCCCCATCCGGCGATGATGCGCGAGGCGCTCGACGGGTCGACGAGCTCGACCGCGTTCGCCTCCGCCACGATGCTGCTCTCCTTGCCCGCGCCCCAGAAGTACTGGAAGAACGGATGGTCCGCCGAGGAGGCTGCGGTCGTGGCATCCGTCTGCTCGTAGAGGTTGTTGTAGACGTGCACGTCGCCGAAGCGCACGCGGGGACCGCGCTGCCCGATGTCCGTCCAGCGGTTGTGATGCTGCGTGACGCGATGCTGGCCGCGATCCTGCGTGCGTGAGTCGGACGAGCCGATGATGTCGGTCTTGTCGTGATGCTGCAGCCAGTTCCATGACATCGTCACGAGGTCGGACCCGTGCGTCACGTCGAGCAGCCCGTCATGCACCTCGAACGGCCGGCCGTAGACGGTGTCGAGGCTCGCGGCGGGGTGTGCGCCGTCGTCGAAGGTGTTGTGGTCGACCCACACGCTCGTCGACGTCCAGACCGAGAGGTTGTCGTACGCCGAGTTCCAGTTGCCGCCGGCGTCACCGGCATCCCATTGCGGGAAGCAGTCGTACGCGTCCGACAGCGTCAGATTGCGCACGATCACGTTGTGCGCATCGCGGATGCGCAGGGATGCCCCGACCACGCGCGCGTCGTCGCCCACGCCGACGAGCGTCACGTTCGAGCCGATGTGCTGAAGCGTGAGCTTCGCCTGCAGCGCGGCGGCCTCGACGCGTGCCTGCTCGAGGGGGCCGGAAGGATCGACGCCGGGACCGAACGCCGCGATGTAGTCGTCCATGTCGAACCGCGCGCCGGAGCCGGCGACGGTGACCTGTGCGGCGATGTCGTCGCAGGTGGTGCGCGTGCCGTCGGCTCGCAGCCAGGGGTCGAGTGTGCCGGTCACGTAGACGATCCTCGGCACCTGGTTGTAGCGCGCGTCGTTCTGCGATCCGCCCGGTGCGCCGGCGAGGGCGTCGCGCAGCTGCTGCCAGTCGTCCACGACATACACCTCTGCGGCGTCGGCCGTGCTGCCTCCCGTGACGGGCTCGGCGATCCGCTGGACGCGCTCCGGGTACGTCGGCCCCGTCCACGACGCCCACCCGTCACCCGGCGCGATCACCTCGTGCCCGAGATCCACGGCGGGGGAGGGGATGCCGGTCGCCGGCGGCGCGGCGGCCGCGGGCGCGGCCATCACCGGCGCTGCGGCGAGGGCGAGCGCGGTCACCAGGCCGATGCCTCCGGCGAGTGATCGGCGCGGGAATCGGCCGTGTGGTGCGCCGGCGGGCGCGGGCAGCGTCGTTCTCATGGGACTCCTTCGTCCGGAGCAGAATCCGTGATGAGAACGGGTGGCGGCACCCACAAGCGAGGAAGCGTTTTCTGCGTGTGCGACCAGCATGCTCGCACGCGGCGGAAAGCGCAATCCCCGACGGAGCACGACGGCGCCCGCGCGCGCCAGGCAGGCCGCGCATCCGGCAGTGGACGGCGATCCCTCTCGGGGCGCGTCGCTAGCATGACGAGGTGACCCTGGATCCGCACTTCGACGACGCGCACAGCGCCGGCGAGGCGAAGCGGGCAGTGCGCGAAGGGCTCGGTGTCGCCCTCGCCACGAGCGCCTATGGCATCTCGTTCGGAGCGCTCGCGGTCGCCGCGGGACTGGACGTCTGGCAGACGTGCGTGCTGAGCCTCGTGATGTTCACCGGAGGGTCGCAGTTCGCGTTCGTCGGCATCGTGGCCGCCGGAGGACTGGCCGCCGCGCCGGCGGCGATCGCGTCCGCCGCGCTCCTGGGCGTCCGCAACGTCGCGTACGGCATCCGCATGTCGCCCGTGATCGGCGCCGGATTCTGGCGTCGTGCCGCGGCCGCGCAGTTCACGATCGACGAGTCCACCGCCGTCTCCCTCGCGCAGCGCACGGCGCGGGCGCGCACCCTCGGCTTCTGGGTCACCGGCGTCGGGATCTACGTCGGCTGGAACCTCTCCACTCTGGCCGGCGCCCTCCTCGGCGATGTGCTGGGGGACCCGCGGGCCTACGGACTCGATGCCGCTGCGGCGGCCGCGTTCCTCGCGCTGCTCTGGCCGCGGCTCCGGGCCCGCCAGCCGATCGTGGTCGGCGTCGCGGCCGCGGTCGTCGCGACGGTGCTGACGCCGGTGCTCATGCCGGGGCTGCCGGTGATCGTCGCGGCCGTCGTCGCGATCGTCGTGGGCTGGACCAACTGGCTCGGCAGGAGCACCGATTCGGATGCCGCCGAGCCCGACGATGTCGCGGAACGGGAGGGACTGCCGTGACGATGTGGACCGCCGTGCTCGTCGCTGCCATCGTGTGCGTCGGGCTCAAGACCGTGGGCTACCTGATCCCGGCCCGCTGGGTGGAGGCGCCCACCCCGCTGCGGATCGCCGATCTGCTGACCGTGGCGCTGCTCGCCGCCCTCGTCGCGGTGCAGACGCTCGCCGTCGGGCAGGCCGTCGTCGTCGACGCCCGCGTTCCCGCAGTGCTGGTGGCCGCGGGGCTGCTGCTCCTGCGGGCGCCGTTCCTCGTCGTCGTGGTGGCTGCCGCGCTGGTGGCGGCGATGCTGCGGCTGTGGGGCTGGGCGGCGTAGGCGGGCGGGGCGGCGTAGGTCGGCGGGAGTCGCGTCCGCAGCGGGTCGGGGCGCCGACGTGGTCGGCAGCATGGACACGGTCGGTAGCATCGAGTCATGCGCTCCTCCGTCCCCGCCCGTATCGGCAGCTGGATCATCGCGCTGCTCGTCGGGCTGGTCTACGGGGTGGCCGGCACGGTCGCCCACGCCTACGAGATCGGCTGGTTCCCGCTCGGGCTCATCCTGGCGGTGGTCGGATCGGCGGCGCTGCTGCTCGCTGTCAGACTGCTCACCTCCGACCGATGGGCGACCCTCGCCACCGGCGCCGGCATGATGATCTCGACGCTGGTCTTCTCGGGAAGCGGACCCGGCGGCTCCGTGGTCGTGCCGCAGACCGGCCTCGCGGTGTTCTGGACGTTCGCCGTGCCGATCCTCGTGGCGCTCGCCGTGGCCTGGCCCGATCGGATGCGCACCGCCGTCTGAGCGGACGAGCGACGACGGCTCGCCGGTAGACTGATCGCGTGACGTACGTGATCGCCCTGCCCTGTGTGGACGTCAAGGACCGCGCCTGCATCGACGAGTGTCCCGTGGACTGCATCTACGAGGGCGACCGGTCGCTGTACATCCACCCCGACGAATGCGTCGACTGCGGCGCCTGCGAGCCCGTCTGCCCGGTCGAGGCGATCTACTACGAGGACGACCTGCCCGACGAGTGGCAGGACTATTACAAGGCCAACGTCGAGTTCTTCGACGACATCGGGTCGCCCGGCGGCGCCGCGAAGGTCGGCGTCATCCACAAGGACCACCCGATCATCGAGGCGCTCCCGCCACAGGAACACTGACGTGGGGGTCGCCGACCTCGCGGACTACCCCTGGGACGCGGTCGCGCCGTACGCGCAGCGGGCCCGCGCGCACCCCGATGGCATCGTGGACCTGTCCATCGGGTCGCCGGTCGATCCGACTCCCGATGTCGTCGCCGACGCGCTGCGCGCCGCGACCGACGCTCACGCCTACCCGCAGACCGTCGGCACGGCATCGCTGCGTGCGGCGATCGCCGACTGGTATGCGCGTCGCCGGGGTGTATCGGGGCTGACGCCCGAGGATGTGCTCCCCACCGTCGGCTCGAAAGAGCTCGTCGCACTGCTGCCGCTGCTGCTGGGCCTCGGCGCCGGCGACGTCGTCGTCCATCCGCGTGCGGCGTATCCCACGTACGAGGTCGGGGCGCGCCTCGTCGGCGCCACGCCGGTCGCGTCCGACGACCCTGCGGAGTGGCCGGAGGGAACGCGCCTCGTCTGGCTGAACTCGCCCGGCAATCCCGACGGTCGCGTGCTGGGGGTCGACGCCCTGCGGGCCGCCGTCACGCGGGCCCGCGAGCTCGGGGCGGTGCTCGCGTCCGATGAGTGCTACGCCGAGCTCGGGTGGGATGCCCCGTGGGACCACGAGCCGGTGCCCTCGGCGCTCGACCCGCGGGTGACCGGCGGCGACCTGCGCGGCATCCTGTCGGTGTACTCGCTGAGCAAGCAGTCCAACCTCGCCGGCTACCGCGCCGCCTTCCTGGCCGGCGACCGCGACATCGTCGCGCGCCTTCTCACGGCACGCAAGCACCTCGGCCTCATGGTGCCCCTGCCGGTGCAGGCCGCGATGTCGGCCGCCCTCGCGGACGACGTCCACGTCGCGGCGCAGAAGGAGCTCTACCGTCGCCGGCGCGAGATCCTGCGGCCCGCGGTCGAAGCGGCGGGCTTCCGCATCGACGCGAGCGAGGCGGGCCTGTACCTGTGGGCGACCGAGGGTCGCGACGCCTGGGAGAGTGTCGGCCGCCTCGCCGAGCTCGGCATCCTCGCCGGGCCCGGTCACTTCTACGGCGTGCACTTCCCCCAGCACATCCGCCTGTCCCTCACCGCGACCGACGAGCGCATCTCGGCGGCGGCGGAGCGCCTGCGGGCGGGGGCCGCGGCATCCGTCTGAGGATTCCTCTATCGGATGCCGCGTCCCTTTGGCCGTGTCAGCAGTAGGCGCAACGGCGCACTAGGCTGTAAGAACGCGGCGACGCGGCATCCCCCGTCCCGCCCCTCCGTTCTGACACAGCCCGCCCCACGGTGCCGGTCAGGACCGGACGACACCCCCGGTACGACCAGAAATCGCGAGGAGGCGCCGTGAGCGACGCGGGCACCCAGCAGGAGAAGGCCACCCTCACGATCGGTGAAAGGTCCGCCGAGTTCCCGCTGCTGCGGGGCACCGACGGCTCGCCGAGCGTGGACCTCTCCACCCTCACCCGCCAGACCGGCTACACCGCCCTCGACTACGGTTTCGTGAACACGGCGGCGACGAAGTCCGCGATCACGTACATCGACGGCGACCAGGGCGTGCTGCGCTACCGCGGCTACCCGATCGAGCAGCTGGCGAAGAACAGCACGTACCTCGAGGTGGCGTGGCTGCTCATCTACGGCGAGCTGCCGACGGCCGACGAGCTGGGCGAGTTCGACGAGAAGATCCGGCGGCACACCCTGCTGCACGAGGACCTCAAGCGGTTCTTCTCGGCCCTGCCGCACACGGCGCACCCCATGTCGGTGCTGTCGTCCGCGGTGTCGGCGCTGTCGACGTACTACGAGCACCAGTCCGACCCGAACAACCCCGAGCACGTGGAGCTCAACACCATCCGCATGCTGGCGAAGCTGCCCGTCATCGCGGCGTACGCGCACAAGAAGAGCATCGGTCAGGCGTTCCTCTACCCCGACAACTCGCTCGGCTTCGTCGACAACTTCCTGAAGCTGAACTTCGGCGTGCTGTCCGAGGTCTACGAGGTCGACCCGGTGATGTCTCGGGCGCTCGAACGCCTGCTCATCCTGCACGAGGACCACGAGCAGAACGCCTCGACGTCCACCGTGCGGCTCGTCGGCTCGACGGGCGCCAACCAGTTCTCGTCGATCTCGGCCGGCATCAACGCGCTGTACGGGCCGTTGCACGGTGGCGCCAACGAGGCGGTGCTCGACATGCTCGCGCGCATCCGGGATTCCGGCGAGAGCGTGCAGCGGTTCGTCGAGCGGGTGAAGAACAAGGAAGACGGCGTGAAGCTCATGGGCTTCGGGCACCGGGTGTACAAGAACTACGACCCGCGGGCCAAGCTCGTCAAGGAGTCGGCCGACGAGGTGCTGACCGCGCTCGGCGTCAGCGACCCGCTGCTGGACCTCGCCAAGGAGCTCGAAGAGATCGCGCTCAACGACGCGTACTTCCAGGAGCGCCGCCTGTACCCGAACGTCGACTTCTACACCGGCGTGATCTACAAGGCGATGGGCTTCCCGACGCGCATGTTCACCGTCCTGTTCGCCATCGGGCGTCTGCCGGGCTGGCTGGCACAGTGGCGTGAGGCCGCCGGCGATCCGCAGACGAAGATCGGCCGCCCGCAGCAGCTGTACGTCGGCGCCTCGGAGCGGAACTACCCGGGTCTTTCCTGACCTCAGCCGGTCGCCCGTACCCGCTCCGGCGCTGATCGGCGGACAAGAATGCGGATGCCGCGCCCCACTGGGGCGCGGCATCCATTCGTCGGGCGAGCGGCGGTGTCGTCAGGCGACCTCGGCGAGGGCGGGCTGGTCGACGGCATCCTCGTCGGAGGGGGTGGTCGCGGCATCGGTCCGCCTGCGCGGCCGGACGGCGAGCACGATGACGGCCGCGACCACGGCACCCGCCGCGAGCGTCAGCCATGCCACGGCGTATGAGTCGACCGCGGGCGACCCGCCCGGAGCGACGGAGCCGAACACGATCGCGGTCGTGAGCGCCGAGCCGATCGCCGAGCCGATGGTGCGGAGGTTGGCATTGACGCCCGTCGCGATGCCGGTGCGGTCGGCGGGCACACTCTCGACGATGATGCTCGCGGTGGAGGCGTAGGCGAGTCCGATGCCGACTCCGAAGACGCCGCCCGCGATGGCCACTGTCAGGACCGTGTCGTGGTCGAAGACGGCGAACACGACACCGGCTGCCATGAGCAGCGCGCCGAGCGCCATCATCAGCCGCAGCGGGATGATGCGCGCGATCGCGCCGGTTGCGAAGCCGACGCTCGACATGCCGATGAGCAAGGGGAGCAGCGCCAGCCCGGCGGCCTGAACGCCGAGGCCGAGCCCCCAGCCCGAACCGACGGGCGTCTCGAGGAACTGCGGCAGGTACCCCCAGAAGCCGAAGGCTGCGGCGCCGATCAGGAGGGCGGCGGCGTTGACGGGCCAGACGGCTCGCGTCGCCATCAGACGGAGGTCGACGAGCGGATCGGCGGAGCGCAGCTCCGAGAACACCCACGCCACGATGAGCACGGCAGCCGCAGCGAACATGCCCAGTGTGAGCGGCGAGGTCCAGCCCCAGCGAGCTCCCGAGCTCAGCGGCACCAGCAGGGCGATGAGCCACCCCGAGAGCAGCACCGCCGAGATGACGTTGACGCTTCCGGCGGCGCGCAGCCCTGCCGGCGGAACCAGCATCGCGGTCAGAGCGATCCCGGCCACGGCGGCGAGGAACGGCACGGCGAAGATGCCTTGCCAGCCCAGCAGTTCGGCGAGAGGGCCGGCGAGCACGCTGCCCGCCGCTCCGCCGATGCCGATGATCGCGCTCGTCGCGCCGATCGCTCCGGTGAGCTGGTGGCGCGGCATCACGTCGCGCAGCAGGCCGAACGCCAGGGGGAAGAGCGCGCCGCCGATGCCCTGCAGCACGCGGGCGAGGATGAGGATCTCGAGATTCGGGGCGAACGACGCCACGATGTCGCCGATCGCGACGACGCCGAGCACGGCGAGGAACGTGTTGCGGCGGCCGCGCAGGTCGCCGATCCGTCCCAGCAGGGGAGTGGCCACCGCGGCGGCGATCAGCCACGAGGTGTTGGTCCAGGATGCCGCATCCGCCGTGACGCCGAAGTCGGCGGCGATCAAGGGGATGACGGGGATGACGAGGTTCTGCAGCAGCGCGAGCGAGGCGACGCTGAGGGCGATCGCCGCGAACGCCGCGCGAGGGGTGAAGGGGATGGTGGGCATCGACGGGCCTTCCGATGGGTGCGGATCCGATGAATGCGGAGTAAAGTGGAGGTAGGTCTCCGAACGGAGGAAGCCTCCGCTTTGAACATTAGCGGAGGTTGCCTCCGGTTCGCAACCAGAACTTGCGATCTCCGAACTGCGGTGGCGGAGAGCATCGGGCCGGAGCAACACGGGAGGAGCTGGGATGTCGGTGGTCGAGCGGGTGTCCGCCTTGGATGCGCGGCGCCCCCAGCGTGCCGACGCGGCGCGGAACTTCGACGCACTGGTCGTCGCCGGCCGCGAGGCGTTCGCCGAGGAGGGTTCAGCGGCCTCCCTCGAGGACATCGCCCGCCGTGCGGGCGTCGGCATCGGCACGCTGTATCGCAACTTCCCGACGCGCGACGACCTGATCGAGACGCTCTACCTCGGCGAGGTCGATGCGCTCGCACGCGCGGCGGACGAGGTGGCCGACCTCGAGCCCTGGGACGCGCTGCGCGCCTGGCTCGACCGCTTCGTGACCTATGTCGGCACCAAGCATGCGCTGCTGGACGGGCTGAACCGCCGGTCGCCCGTGCTCACCGAATGCCGGGCCATCATGCTGTCGGCCGGCGAGCCTCTGCTCGAGCGCGCACAGGGCGCGGGTGATGTCGACCCCGACATCACCATCGGCGACGTGGTCAAGCTCGTGTCGGGCGTCGCGGCGGTCGCGTCGTTCGACGACGAAGCGCAGCGCCAGCGCGTGCTGAATCTGGCGATCAACGCCATTCGGCGCTGATCACCGGCACATCCGCCGCCTGAGGAGGGCGCCCGGATTGCTGTCGAGTCGCCGGTATCAGGCGTGCAATGCCTCGTTGAGGGCGACGCCCACGCCGCTGCGGCGAACGGCCTCGACGGCACCTGTCAGCGAGTTGCGCCGGAACAGCAGGCCCGCCCGCCCGGAGAGGTCCGCGCCCTTCGCTGTGGCGGGGGAGCCGTCCGCACGCCGAGGCTCGTCCGGCAGCACCACCTTCGTCCCGGCGGTCACGTAGAGGCCGGCCTCCACCACGCAGTCGTCGCCGAGCGAGATGCCGATGCCGGCGTTGGCGCCCAGGAGCGTGCGCGCGCCGACCGAGACCTTGTGCGTCCCGCCGCCCGACAGGGTGCCCATGATCGAGGCGCCGCCGCCGATGTCGCTGCCGTCGCCCACCACCACGCCCTGCGAGATACGCCCCTCGACCATGCTCTGGCCCAGCGTGCCGGCGTTGAAGTTCACGAACCCCTCGTGCATGACCGTCGTGCCAGGAGACAGGTACGCGCCGAGCCGCACGCGTGACGCGTCGGCGATGCGGACACCTACGGGAGTGACGTAATCCAGGAGACGCGGGAACTTGTCGAGCCCCTGCACCTGGATGCCGTCGCGCGCGAGGAAAGGACGAAGGCGGGTCAGCGCGTCGGGGTGGATGGGACCGGCGGTCGTCCAGGCGACATTCGGCAGATGGGCGAAGATGCCGTCGAGGTTCACCTCGTTCGGGCGGACGAGCAGATGCGAGAGGGCGTGCAGACGCAGGTACGCGTCGGGCGTCGATGACGGCGCTGCGTCGAGATCGATCTCGATCGCCACCACGTCAGCGGTGACCGCCCGGCGAGGGTCGGCCACCGCCAGGTGGTCGAGCGCATCCGGCCCCAGCTGCGGATCGAACCCCGAGGGGATCCGCCCCACTGCGGGGGAGGGGAACCAGGTGTCGAGCACGGTTCCGTCTTCGGCGGTCGTCGCGAGGCCGATGCCCCACACCCATCGTTCTTCGGTCATGGCATCAACGGTAGCGCGGTCGCCCGCGCCGGGTTCCGCATGTTTCCGGGGTTGTGGGGGTGCGACACGCCCGGGGTGCGGGGTGGATTCGACGGGTGGGCGGGGCGCACGTAAAGTATTACTTGTTCGCCCCAAAGGGTAGAGCGGAAGGCCGGAAGGCCTGGCTCCCC